>CAMBDE010000041.1 GCA_945865295.1 Chitinophaga pinensis
ACAGGCATTGCATTGAAAAACTACCAACGTTTTCCATTTATTATGAGATAATACCAAATGAAGAATATCATTGGGTTCATACGACAAAATTTTACTTTCTTTAGTTTTCTGATACTTCAAATAGTGTCATTGGTCATGTTGTCTTCTTACAGTAAATCGCACCAAACATTTTTTGGCAATTGGAATAATGCTGTGGCTGGAACTGTGAATTCTAAATACAATGAGTGGGCGTACTTTTTTAATTTAAAAGCAACCAATGCAAAATTAGTGGCAGAAAATGTAGCACTAAGAAATGAACTTGCTCAAAATTTTGTGCCTTACGATACCAGTGTAAAATCTGGTACTTTGATTTTAAGAAAAGACAGTTTAGAGAAAATTAGAAAATTCTTTTACTACCCAGCCAAAGTGGTGGGCAACAGCTTTAGCCTTCAAAAAAATTATATCACGATTGAACGTGGCGCTTTACAAGGTGTCAAGAAAGACATGGCAGTGATCAGTCCTGATGGATCGATTGTAGGCGTAGTCGTTGAGGTGAATGACAACTATAGTAAAATCATGAGCTTATTGCACCGTAATAGTAAAGTAAGTGCCATGTTAAAAAAAGATCGAATTGCTGGCAGTATGGAATGGGATGGAATGAGTCCAGACATTTTAACTTTAAAAAATATTTCAAAAAGTGCTTCTCCTAAAATAGGAGACACTGTATTGACAAGCCCTTACTCTTCTAGCTTCCCTGCACAGTTGATGATTGGGAGGGTTACAAGTATTATTAAGGACCCTTCTAGCAATTTCTTGACTTTGAATATTAAATCTGCTACCAATTTTTATAATTTAGAATATGTATACCTAATTCAAAATAAAAGAATGGAAGCTCAAGCCGATATAGAGCAAAAGGGGGAAGGCAATGAATAATCTTTTAAAAAATAGTGCAAGATTTATATTACTCTTATTGATACAGATTATCATTTTAAATGAAATTCCACCCATCCATCAATTCATTACACCCTATTTGTATTTTATTTTTATCCTTTGGTTGCCATTTGGTACAAGCAGAATAGCGACTACTTTATTGGGTTTTGCAATTGGGTACACTTTAGATATGTTTACAAATACCCCAGGTCTTCATGCAGCAGCAGCTTCATTGATTGGATACATTAGACCAACTATTTTAAATATTCTATTAGCACAAGAAGTATCGGAGGAATTATCTAAGGAGCCAAGTATTGGTACCATGGGATGGGGGCCATTTATGATTTACCTTTTTTCAATTACGTTTATACACCACTTTTATTTAGTTTTATTGGAGTGGTTGCAATTTGGTGACTTTGGCTATTTCATTGGGAAAGTATTTTTTACAAGTGGGATGAGTATGCTATTAATTTTACTAGCAGAACTCTTACTGAACAGAAGGAAGCTAAAAAGATAATACATGTCAGTATACAATCAGAATAGAGGTGGAATTATTCAAATTATTATTGGTATTGTTTTTTTTCTGATTGTAGGACAATTAGTGAGTCTTCAAGTTATTTCTAATAAATACAAATTGGCTGCAGACAATAACGCCATTTTTAGAAAAATCATTTACCCAGATCGTGGCATCATTTACGACAGAAAAAAGAGAGCACTTTTAGAAAATACCATTAGTTATGACTTAGTGGTTATTCCTAATGAGGCTAAAGGGGTCGATACAGCAGCATTATGCGATATACTAAAGATTGATAAAGCAGAGTATAGCAAAAGAATTGTGGAAGCGATTATTAAAAATACTAGGGTAAAAGCCGGATTATTTGAGCCTTTTTTAACCCCTGAACTTTATGCACAATTAAACGAAAACTTATACCGATTTCCTGGTTTCTCTTTATCAGAACGTTCGATCCGAAGCTATCCTTATAATACAGCAGCGCATGTGTTGGGTTATGTGGCAGAAGTAGATGTGAACTTTTTAAAAAAGCATGAATCAGAAGGATATGAAATGGGTGACTATGCAGGCATGACTGGATTAGAAAAAAATTATGAAACCGTATTGATGGGTCAAAGAGGTGTCAATAGATATTTAAGAGATAATAAAGGAAAGATACAAGGCCCCTATGAAAAAGGGGAATTTGATACAACTGCCATTGCAGGTAAAAATTTGTATACAAGCGTGGATGTTCAAGTACAACAACTAGCGGAGAAATTATTACAAAATAAAATTGGAAGTGCCGTTGCGATCAATCCTAAAACGGGCGGTGTGATTGCCATGGCTTCTAGTCCAGGCTACAATCCAAATTTATTAACAGGTAGCAAAAGAAGGAAAACAATTGGCAGGTTGCTATTAGATACGGCTAGACCTATCTACAATCGAGCTATTAAAGGTCAATATCCTCCAGGTTCCACATTTAAACCATTAGGTGCGTTGATTGCATTGGACGAAGGATTGATCACGCCAAATTACGGATACAATTGTTTTGGATCTTATGGTGCTTGTGGTGACCCAAGAAAATGTGAACACCATAATGCTGGACATGCTGCGAATCTACAATTGGCACTGGCTTATTCATGTAACTCTTATTTCTTACAGGTATTTAGAATGGCCATTGACAACCCAAAATACAAATCTGCTAAAGAAGGCTATGTAAAGTGGAAAGAATACATGAATGCATTTGGATTTGGACGTAAACTTGGAGTGGACTTACCTAGTGAAAACAAAGCGAATATTCCTGACACGGCGCAATACAGTAAAGACTTTGGTAATCCAAAATACTGGAATAGTTGTTATATGTTGACCCTCGGAATTGGTCAAGATAGAATGACTGCAACACCGCTACAACTAGCAAACTCTATGGCATTCATTGCCAATGAAGGTTATTATTATACACCCCATTTTGTAGATAGTATTGAATCCGAGACCGAAGAAGAAGCCGCACAATTAGCCCCATTTAGAACCAAACAAAAAATAACAAAAATACCAAAGGAATATTTTGATGTGATCAAAGAAGGGATGCATGATGTGACGGTATTTGGAACTGCTGCATTCATTAAAGTACCTGGTCATGACTATTGCGCTAAAACTGGAACAGCGCAAAATCCACACGGGAAAAACCACTCTTTGTTTGTTTGCTTTGCGCCAAAAGACAATCCTACCATTGCGGTTGCAGTGATTGTAGAAAATGCAGGATATGGATCCACTTGGGCTGGACCAATCGGGGGATTATTGATGGAGCAATATTTAAATGATACGCTCACAAAAGAAAGTCAATTGAAAGCGGATAACCTTGCTCAAGTTGACTTAATGCCACAAGCCATTAAAAACTGGTATATTCGAAATAATAAGTCTGCTTATCTCACCCCTATCGAGTACAATAACGATGAATTATCCGACGTTTGGGATATGGAGATGTTAGCAGAAGGTGTGGTGAAAATAAAAACAACGGATACCAATCCGCCTGCCCCATTGCCAAATACGGATAAAACAAATAAGGATAGCTTGCTTCCAAATGCCGATAAAAAGAAAAAGCTCAATCCATAAACTATGGCATCTAACTACGATAATAATTTTTCCAAAGGTACAGACCTTGCTGTAATTATTTTATACCTGATGATGGCATGTATTGGCATCCTTGCAATTTTCATGGTTGAATACAATCCGAATTCCAATTGGGCTACAAGTTTTATAAGTGGAAAAACGAGTTATAGTAAACAGTTCTTTTTTTTAATTTTTTGTTCCTTTGTTGGGGTATTTATTTTATTGACAGACAGCAAGGTTTTTACCGCATTAGCCAATATCTTATTTGCTAGTGGTCTCCTATTGATGTTGGCTACCTTTTTAATTGGAAAAGAAATCAATGGATCTAAAAGCTGGATACCCATTGCAGGAGGATTTAATTTACAACCTGCTGAATTGTGTAAGGTTTTTACTGCACTTGCATTAGCCAAATTCATCTCAAGACCTGAAACTGATTTTTCAAAAATCAAATCTCATTTAATTGCTGGAGCAATGATCGCCATACCAGCCATCTTGTCTATTGGACAACATGAATTAGGGTTGGCTTTAGTCTACAGTGCTTTTATATTTGCCATGTACAGAGAGGGTTTGCCACCTATTATACTCATCATTTTATTATCTTTTTCAATACTTATAATTGCAACCTTATTATTAGAGCCTACCCTTTTAGCGATCATTTTATCGGTCATTACAGGAATCCTATTATTGTATTTAGGAAAACGTTTTAAACGCAATAAACAAGCCATCTTTCTTGTAGTCATTATTTGGATGATTTCAATTAGCACTGTTCGTTTTGCAGTACCTTATATCTTTAATAATGTTTTAGAATGCTATCAAACAACACGTATTTATAGCATGGTTGGAAAAGAGTACGATTGTGGTTTAAATAAAAAAGCGGCAGCGAGTTTAATTGAAAGTGGTAAAAAAAGCAGAAAGCCAGACGACTACAATGTGAAGCAAAGTAAAATCGCAATTGGTTCTGGTGGATTTTGGGGAAGAGGCTTTTTAAAAGGCACACAAACAAGAGGTAGGTATGTACCTGAGCAAAATACAGATTTCATTTTTACTTCTATTGGAGAAGCATTTGGCTTTGTAGGCACATTCACATTTTTAGGCTTATACTTATTTTTCTTATTTAGACTCATCCGAATTGCAGAACGACAAAGAAGTACTTTTTCGAGAGTGTATGCCTATAGCGTTGTTGGGATTTTCTTTTTCCATATTGCAGTCAATATCAGTATGACTATTGGTTTGTTTCCTGTAGTAGGTATTCCATTGCCTTTAATCAGTTATGGTGGCTCCTCCTTACTTACATTTACTGCATTGGTATTTATTTTACTAAGATTAGACGCAGATAGGCAAATGGTACTTCGATAATTGTATTTTTGCAGTATGCGTATTTACCCATTATCAGAAGGCAGTTTTAGCATTGATCAAACCAAAGTTTTTGTTCCATTCGATACCCACAGAGAGCAGATCCAAGATCGTCCCAAAGGAAGCATCCTTGTGGAGATACAGCCATTTGTAGTCGTGACCGAAAAGGATATCATTTTATTGGATACTGGATTAGGATATATGAACCAACAAGGCGTATTGCAAATTCATGAAAATTTAATGGCGATTGGAATCAATCCAAGCTCCGTGACCAAAGTTTTTATGAGTCATTTACATAAGGACCACGCTGGAGGGATGAGTTATATTGATGCTATATCTAAAGAACGATATGTAAGTTTCCCGTACGCCACCTATTATGTTCAAAAAAGAGAATTTGATTTGGCAATGAACAACCCAACAGCTTCTTATATCAAAGAACAATTTGAATTCTTAGTAGATTTTTCTAAAGTAGTTTGGTTAGCTGATGACCAAGGTGTGATTGATGATACAATTCATTATTTACTAACAGGTGGGCATTGTCCTAATCATCAAGTTGCGTGGATCAAAGAGGACAATGAAATCTTTTTCTTTGGTGCAGATGTAGCACCACAATTACAACAACTCAAATCAAAATTTGTAGCAAAATATGATATGGATGGAAAACTAGCTATGGAATGGAGACAAAAGTGGTGGGAACAAGGACAAGAAGCAGGATGGCAATTTGCATTTTACCATGATATCAAACATCCATTGTTCAAAGCAAGCTAAACAGCACCTTGATCCTTCCATTGCCACAAATGCAAACAAGCATAACTTCTATAAGGCGTCCACTTATTTGAAATGGTTAACATCTTTATATGTAACTCCTTCTTAGTTTCATATTTAATTTGATATAATTTTGTCATAGCTTGTTGAATGCCTAAATCATCCACAGCAAACACATCTTCTTGACCCAGACTAAATAACATTAACATTTGAACTGTCCACTTGCCCACTCCTTTAATTTGCGTTAATAAATCAATAATGGCATCTGGTTCCATCTTATACAATTGCTTGTCTGTAATTTGATGTTCTAAAAAAAACTGCGCTACATTTTGAATATAATTGACTTTAGATTGACTCAACCCAATTGATTTAAGTTGGTCATTCGTACACTTTAATACTTGTTCACAACTTGGCTCCTTGCCATCAAATAAAACAATAAAACGTCCAAAGATAATGGCGGCCACTTTTGTACTCAATTGCTGGCTAATGATACTTGCCATCAAACGTACAGGGGTATTTTTCCTTTTTTTGATGGTATGGTTCGCCTCCGCTAATAAAGGGGCAAATTTTTTATCTTTTTTTAAGTGTAATTGATACCCCATAGATGCAAATTAAGATGAATTACTTATTTTGAGTTCAATTTTATCAAACTAAATATAAAAACGATGTTAAAGAATCTACTCATTTTGTTACTTGTATTGATTACACAAAATGCATTTACACAGTCTAAAGATGAAACAGCAATTTTAAAATTATTATCAGCACAAGTTGAATTTTGGAATAAAGGTGATGTCAATCAATTCATGCAAGGCTATTGGGAAAACGATAGTTTAATGTTTGTGGGAAAAGATGGGGTGACTTACGGATACAATAAAACCCTAGCTAACTATAAAAAGAATTACCCGGATAAAGCCTATATGGGTCAGTTGAAATTTACCCTACTGTCCGTACAACCTTTGGATAAACAATATTATAGTGTCATTGGAAAATGGGAGTTGACTAGATCAGTCGGAAATGTGAGTGGGCACTACACCCTACTACTCAAAAAAATAAATGGCCAATGGAAGATTATTTTAGATCATAGTAGTTAAATACTACTTAGTGTGAAAAATCAATTGGATCTTTCCATATTTTATACAGCAAAAAGAAATACCCTGCTGAACTAAGTAGCAAGAAAAAGTAATACAAATAGTTATACCATTGCCAGTCTGCTTCTACAAAGGCATAGCCTAACATAATCCCTAATGTAGAATTCAATCCCATCCAAAGCAGCGTAAAGCCAATGGTCCTGGATATTCTATTTAAAAATGCCATTACTTCTGGATCCATTAGTCTAAGCTTTGTTTATTTGCTGCTGCTTCTTTTAATAAGCGATCAAATTGAGCAGGCGTTAAATCATTAAAGAAATAATATACAGGATCTACTTTAGCACCTCGCTTAATCACTTCATAATGCAAATGAGGTCCAGTACTCTTACCTGTACTTCCAATATAGCCAATCACTTCTCCCCTTTTAACAGACTGTCCGACTTTTGCTTTAACACGAACCATATGTGCATATAAAGTTTGAAAACCATAGCCATGATTGATCACAACTTTATTACCATAGCCGTCTGTATTGAATCCAGCAACCTGAACTACACCATCAGATGTGGCATAAATTGGGGTACCAGTTGGTGCAGAAAAATCCAATCCTGCATGCAATCTAAAGTCTTTATATACTGGATCAATTCGATAACCAAATCCTGAAGCAACACGTTTCATGTTTTTATTACTTACCGGCTGAATGGCTGGAATGGCTCTTAATAATTTTTCTTTGTTCTTCACCATCGTCGTAATTTCAGCAAAAGACTGGCCTTGAAAAGACATTCTTAAACTTAAATTATTCAATTGATTACGCATATTCTCAATCAATTCTGTATTGGATAAACTTTGAATTAAACGAATTTCATTTTTAGCCAACATTTCTTTTACCCTTGCGCTGTCCGGAATAGGTGTTGCTTCAAAAATAGAACGATAGACCTCATTGTCTCTTTGTTCCAATTCCACCATCTGTAGCTCCAATTGCTTTGTTCTTTCTTGCAAAACGGCATAACTCTCTTTGTATGCAGTGTTTTGTTGTCTTAATAACCTTTCTTTAGGGGAGTCGATAAATTTAAACAAAATAGCCACAAAAAGGACCCCCACTGCAATAGATGCAATGATAAACCCGATTGTTTGTAAAAGCCTTACTTTAAGGGGTACTTCGATTTTTTCGAACCTTAAAGTATGGGTGTTAAAGAAATATTTTATTTTCTTCATGTAGCATGATTATTTGCCTTCTAAAGTCCCAAAAAAAGGCTCAAATGCTTACCTTTGAAGACGATTAGAAACGCTACAAAGATAGCTTTTTATTTAGCCCAAAGCTTAAAAAAACGTCCCATGATGAAGAGTTCAGAAATAAGACAACAGTTTTTAGATTTTTTCGCATCTAAAGGACATGTCATTGTTCCATCCGCCCCTATTGTTGTAAAAAACGACCCCACTTTATTGTTTACCAATTCGGGCATGAACCAATTCAAGGATTATTTTTTAGGCAACCAAGCACCCAAGCATCCTAAAATTGCAGATACCCAAAAATGTTTAAGGGTGAGCGGCAAGCACAATGATTTAGAGGAAGTGGGTGTAGACACTTACCACCACACCATGTTTGAAATGTTGGGCAACTGGAGTTTTGGTGATTATTTTAAAGCCGAAGCCATTGCATGGAGTTGGGAATTATTAACCAAAGTATATCAATTAAACCCAGATAGATTGTATGTAAGTGTATTCGAAGGAGATGCATCAGAAAATTTACCACCTTCAAGTATTGCTTTAGAAGAATGGAAAAAATGGGTCTCTGTAGATAAAATTATTTACGGCAATAAAAAAGATAATTTCTGGGAGATGGGTGATACAGGACCTTGCGGACCATGTAGTGAAATTCATATAGATATGCGAACGGATGCAGAAATAGCATTGGTTCCAGGACGTGATCTAGTCAACAAAGACCATCCTCAAGTCATTGAAATTTGGAACAATGTGTTCATGCAATACAATCGTAAAAAAGATGGTAGCCTTGAACCCTTACCAAAGAACCATGTAGATACTGGAATGGGTTTTGAAAGATTGGTTCGTGCAATACAAAATAAAAAAAGCAATTACGATACAGATGTATTTACAGGTACTATAGATGAAGTTGCAAAAATCACAGGTAAAGTGTATGATTTTGGTGATAGCAAGGAAGCAGTTGCTTTTCGTGTACTAGCAGATCATATTCGTGCGATCGCTTTTGCCATTGCAGATGGTCAATTGCCTTCTAATACAGGTGCAGGTTATGTGATAAGAAGAATTTTAAGAAGGGCTGTGCGTTACTATTTCTCTTATTTGGATTATAAGCGTCCTTTGTTATTTCAACTAATGCCCTTATTGGCAAATCAATTTGAGCATGTGTTTCCTGAGTTAAAACAACAATTAGAATTTGTAACCAAAGTGATTAAAGAAGAAGAAGAAGGCTTTTTAAGAACTTTAGAAAAAGGATTAAAACGTATGGATGACATCATTCATACGCAAGATAAAAATAGTGTAGTAGAAGGTCAATTGGTTTTTGAATTGTTTGACACTTTCGGATTCCCTGTTGACTTAACTAGATTAATTGCAAGTGAAAATGAACTCAGTATTGACGAGGCAGGATTCGAGCAAGAGATGCAACAACAAAAAGACAGAAGTAGAGCCGCAACAGCCATTGATACAGGCGACTGGATTCAAGTGGGTGAAGATGCTGTAACAAGTTTCATTGGATATACGAACACCGAAGCGACTACAGAGATTGTGAAGTATAGAAGTATCAAGGCAAAAGGTAAAGAAGCCTACCAATGGGTATTAGCAGCAACGCCTTTTTATGCCGAAAGTGGCGGTCAGGTGGGCGACAAGGGACATTTTATATTTGAAGATGGCACTGTGCTTGCTGTAACAGATACCAAAAAAGAAAATAATTTATTCATTCATTTTACAGACAGCTTGCCAACTACTATTGGTACCCATGTAAAGGCAGAAGTGGATGGAACTTTAAGAACACATACCACCCAACACCATTCTGCAACGCATTTATTGCACGCCGCCTTAAGAACAGTATTGGGAAAACATGTGGCACAAAAAGGAAGTTTAGTACATGCAGACCAATTGCGTTTTGACTTTTCTCATTTTGCTAAAATGACCAACGAGGAAATTGAAGCAGTAAATAAATTAGTGAATGAAAAAGTGAAAGAAAATGTTCCTGTAGTCATAAAAGAAATGAGTAAAGACGAAGCAATTGCTTTAGGCGCGATGGCTTTATTTGGAGAAAAATATGGTGATACAGTTCGTGTTGTAGTGATGGATCCAATTTATTCCATTGAATTATGTGGTGGAACACATGTAGGCCATACAGGCGAAATAGGTCATTTTGTAATTAAAGCAGAATCATCGGTAGCTGCAGGTGTAAGAAGAATTGAAGCCGTTGTAGGACATGCAGCAGCCGCATTTCAAGATGAAGTAAAAGATAAAATAAGAAAACAAGTTCATCAATTAGAAGAAGCAAACGCGCTCATAGCAGTTAGTTTAAATAAAACAGGGAAATCCACAGATACCAGTGCTTATTCGATGGATCAGCTTTCAAATTATATACTTGAATTACAACATCAACAAAAAGAACTTAAGAAACTATTAGAAAGTCAAGAGGCAATGCTTGTCAACGAATTGGTAGAGGCACAACAAAATAATTTTGAAATAATCAATGGTGTTCAATACCTAGGATTACAAGTTACTTTAAGCAATATGGATCAGTATAAAAAAGCTGCTCAATTACTCACCCAAACAAAAACAGGAGAGGTCATGGTTTTGTTAGTAGGCGCAGAGGGAGAAAAAGCTTTTGCAGCAATAGCAATGAGTGATGCATTGGTTGCTACTAAAAACTGGGAGGCACCACAATTAATTAAAACACATATTGCCACATTGATTAAAGGTGGTGGTGGTGGTCAAAAGACCTTAGCTGCAGCTGGTGGTCAGGATGGAAGTCAATTAGAACTTGTACTTTCAACTATTAAATCACTTTTATAAAAAATTGCAAGTTGTAAAAAAAGTATTCAAAATAGAAAAATTATTTTATGATAAAAAGATTAAGCATCGTATTTGTTGGAATTTTATTATTTGTCCTTACAGGATGTAAAGATAAAAACCAAGATATTCGTTATAGTGTTTCTGGAACTATTAAAAATGCAGCGAATAAGCCCCTGCTGTTACAAGAAATCCCATACGGCGGAAAACCAATTATTACATTAGACTCTATCACATTGGACGCCAATGGAAAATACAATTTTGAATTCATTGCAAAACAGGAAGGTATTTATAGACTAAGCAGTGGAGAAGCGTTAGATATTAGCTTTATCAATGATGAGGAGCAAATACAGATCAATGCAGATGCAGCTAATTTTGCAAATTATACTGTTAAAGGTTCGCCGAATAGTGCCGCTATGATTCAATACATGAAATCTTACAGATCCAAAGATTCTTCTTTGTTTACAACTCTTTACGCTTTAGACAATTTGCAACAAAGCAACGGAAAAGATAGCAGTATATTTTACCTACAACAACAGAAGGACACAAAAATTAAAGCACTCAATGACCATGTTGAACAAACAATCAATAGTTCAAACAGCCAAGCGCTCATTTATTTTGCCTTAGGCATGGCTTTAAGATCGATGGAAATTAATAAAGTACTTGCTATGGCGAAGGCCGTTGCTGAAAAAACAAAAGCAGCCCCTTTGGTTGAATTTGTAACTATATTAAATGGGCAAGTACAGGCAGCAAGTCCTGCAAGTGCTATTACAGTTGGATCTATGGCCCCAGAAATTGCATTACAAGATGCTACAGGAAAAATCATCACACTAAGTAGCTTAAAAGGTAAATATGTATTGGTCGACTTTTGGGCTAGTTGGTGTGGCCCTTGTAGAAGAGAAAATCCAAATGTGGTTGCCGCCTATGAGCAATTTAAACTTAAGAATTTTACGATTCTTGGAGTTTCATTGGATGATGATAAAGAAGATTGGCTTGAAGCAGTTCAACAAGACAAATTAAATTGGTTACAAATTAGTGACTTAAAAAAATGGGAAAGCACTGTTGTGAATACCTATCAAATTCAAGGAATTCCTTTTAATGTGCTCTTAGATCCAACAGGAAAAATTATTGCCACAGACTTAAGAGGCAGTGCATTACAAAATACATTAAAACAATTGCTTCCTTAGACCATTTATACAGATTTTTAGTTGAATTCAATTTTGTTAAATTCAACTAATAAAAAAAGCGCTTCGTACATGGAGCGCTTTTTTTATAATGTAATCTAATGCTTTAGTAAAATTTACTTTGTCTTTATGAAAGCTTTAATCAGTGCTGGTAGCAATACTAAATTTGTTAATGTACTTACCACTAATGTAATTGAAGTCAACCAACCCAAGGCTTTAGTCCCGCCAAAATCACTGAAACAGAATATGACAAAACCAGCAACCAATACCAAAGAGGTATAGATGATACTGATACCTGTATGCTTGATTGTTTGCACCAATGTGGTATGCACTTGATAGTTTAAATGAGGTAATTCCTGCTTATAGTTCACTAAGAATCGGATAGTGACATCTATTGCAATACCCAAAGCCACGCTAAATACTAAAACCGTAGAAGGTTTTAATGAAATACCCGTCCAGCCCATGATACCAGCTGTGATAAATAATGGCACTATATTGGGTATTAAAGAACAAATTAAAATAGGAAAAGATCTAAACAAGAAAATCATACAAATCGCAATCAATAAAAAGGCCCAGAAGATGGACTCTCCCAATCCTTTTACAATAAAATTACTGCCTTCTAAAAATGTCACACTACTTCCTGTTATGACTACATTATATTTTACTGTATCAAAGATAGCATTGGAGGCACTATCTATTTTTTTTAATAAAACTGGAAGCTTAGCACTTCCTATATCTTTCATATTGACACTGATTCTAGTCTGGCGCTTAGCAGTATCAATAAATTTATTCAATAATTGTGCTGGATTGTTCCCCGTCATTTTGATGCCTTCTTTTGGAGCGGCACTTGCAAAATAGGGGCCGATAAATGCCATTTCTGTTCCCGTTGGAACAGTATAGGATAAACTATCTCCATCATAAAATGCTTGCTTAGCAAATTTAATACCTTCTAATAAACCTAATGGCTTTCCCAATTCCGGTTGTTCCAACATGAAAGTATTGAATGCCTCTATTTGCTCTAAAGGTTTGATAGATCGAATTAAACCATTTGTTTTTTTAGTATCTACTAAAATTTCTAAAGGCATCACCCCACCTGCATGTTGTTCAAACCATTTTAAGTCGGTGTATAATTTATCTTGCTTTGGTAAATCGTCCACAATAAAGGCCTCTTTTTTTATTTGCAATACCCCTAATAGTGAAATAATGACTGCAATGATGGTGATGCCAAAAACCCACCTAGTATGCGTAAATGCCCAACGCTCTATTTTTAGCAATATTTTTTCTAAATATAGATTATCTAGATAACGAACATGTTTTGGTTTTGGCGCAGGCAAATAAGAAAGAACTGGAGGAATAAAAAATAAACTTATGAAAAATAAAATCATAATGTTTAAACCAGACACCCAGCCAAACTCTTTCAACAATGGACTTTTGGTTAAAGCAAAAACAAAGAAGCCAATGGCAGCTGTAATATTACAAAATAAAGTCACCACCCCCATCCTGCCCACCATTTGCACAAGTGCCTTGTCCTTGTCGTTTGTTTCTTTATAGGAAGTATGGTATTTATTTAAAAAATAGATGCAGTTAGGAATACCAATCACTACAATCAATGGTGGTATCAGTGCAGTCAATAAAGTGATCTTTTGACCCAATAACACCATGGTGCCTAAGCTCCAGATCACACCCATCAACACGACAGCCAAGCTCATGATGGTAGCCGATATAGACCTAAAAAAAATCAATAAAGTAATAGCAGATAAGACCAGCGACCCGATCAAAAACCAAAGCATCTCTTTTTTTATTCGATCGGCCATAATGGTCCTGATAAATGGCAAACCACTTATATGCACTTCTGTCTTGGTAGATTGACTAAAACGATTTAATTCATTTTGAATGCTACCAATGATTTTTGTTCTAGAACCACTATTGATAGAATCGGCAAAAAAGGAGACAGCCATGATATAACTATTGCTATCTGGATTATAGTACAAATTTTTATAAAATGGTAGGTTCTCAAAAACAGCTTGATCAGCAAGCAATAAACTATCACTTGTATAAGGTGCATGAAAGACCTTCACAGCATTGAATTTAGTTTCAACACTATCTTTTGTGATAGTATAGGCAGTTGGAATACTCATGACTTCGGCCACTGCAGAATTTTGTTTAAGCGCCTTGTGCAAAGCATCTACTTGGTTAAAGAAATCTTTTGTATAAAATTGATCCGTCTTAAAACCAACGACTACTGTTGTTCCATCTACCCCATATTTTTTTACGAAATCATTGTATACAATAAACTTAGGATTGTCAGAAGGGATGGCTTTGGTATACTCATAGCTTAATTTAACTTGAATAGCATAATACCCCATTACAACCGTACTAAGGAGTATAAAAAACAAATACGTTTTTTTATACTTTAATATATTTTGACCTAAACGATACCACATACTTTTTATTTAAAATTAGACAACCCATAAAAAAGCAGCCACTTGCGTGAACACTCCTATGAATAATCCGACTAACAATTCTTTTTTACTATGATCACTTACGACTAATCTTGCACTAATCACCAACGCTACTAAGAACACGGCCAACAGCACCCAAATTGCGTTATTGACTGGATAAAATACACTGACTAAAATGACAGCAGTTGTCAACCCAGCAATACCCATTGCGTGTAGGCTTACTTTCATAAAATTATTAACTGTCATGCCAATTGCACTTGCCACAAATATGCCTAAATAAAAGAATTTTAAAGCGATCGGCTGGTCTGTAAAATTTCTACTGAGATAATACATCCACCAATAAAAAAACATAGTAATCACATAGGGAATAATTCTTTCTTTTTGAGTTCTTAAGAAAATGCTATCACTTAATTTTAATCTCCATAATAAGAAAACTGCAAAAGCTGGAAAAAACGCAGTCAACCAAGCCACACTGAATAAACGCATTTTTAATTGCCAATCTGTGATACCCACAAATTCAAATGGCAATACTTGCATTAAATAAAGAAAAAAATAAGTCGGAATAAATAGCGGATGAAATACATAAGACAATAAATATGCTATGTATTGTACTATTTTAGGTTGGGGATTTTCCATAGTTGAATTGGCTACCATTCTTTTCTAAGTCTTGCGACAGGTATATTTAAAAGTTCTCTATATTTTGCGACTGTTCTTCTTGCAATATTGTAGCCTTTTTCTTGCAATTGATCTGTTAGCTCATCATCACTCAATGGCTTTAATTTATGTTCCCCTTGAATTAACTCCAAAAGGATCGCTTTCACTTCTTTAGTACTCACTTCTTCACCACTATCTGTTGTTAGAGATTCGCTAAAGAAATATTTTAATAAATAAGTGCCAAATTCAGTTTGTACATACTTACTGTTGGCCACCCTACTCACTGTGGAGACATCTAAATTTGTTTTTTCTGCAATGTCTTTTAAAATCATTGGACGAAGAGATGTGGTATCTCCACTCAAGAAAAAAGCAGACTGATACTCTAAAATAGCATTCATTGTCAACAATAAAGTTTGTTGTCTTTGAAGGATCATCTCAATAAACCATTTAGCTGAATCTATTTTTTGCTTGATAAAAAAGACAGCTTCTTTTTGAGACTTATCCTGTTTTTTCCCGCCCTCATATTCTTTTAGCATCAATTTATAATCATCACTAATCACCAATGGAGGTGCATTACGACTATTCAATGTTAATTCTAATTTACCGTTATTGATTAAAACTGTAAAATCTGGAATGATATACATTTCTGCTTCGTTGGTATAGCTCGTCTCCGCTCCTGGCTTTGGATTCAGGGTTAGAATCTGATGCAATACTTCTTTCATTCCTAATTCATCCAAGTGTAAGCTCTTTTGAATTTTATCGTAATGTTTTCTTGTAAACTCTTCAAAATATTTTTCTAGAATGAGCATGGCAATTTTTTTTGCTTCATCATCTGAATACAATTTGCCTTTACTATCCGATAAATGTGCCGACTCGCCTTCTCCTTTTCTGCGTAATTGAATTAATAAGCATTCTTTTAAATCTCTTGCAGCAATGCCAACTGGATCAAATGCTTGGACCTGTTTTAATATTTGTTCAATCTCTTTTTCTTCAACCGACATGCTTTGCTTAAAAGCTAGATCATCTGCAATAGATTGCATTGCCCTTCTTAAATAACCATCATCATCTAAACTTCCTATAATTTGTTCTGCTATTTTAAATCCTCTTTCATCTAAAGCAAGCATACTTAATTGATCCATCAATACCTCGTGCAAACTCTGTTCCGCTTTAATCGGAATCACTTTGTCATTATCGAGTTCAGGGTAAAAATCATCTCTAGTTTTATAATCTGCTACTTCATCATCATAACTGTACGCACTTAATTCTTCATTGCTCATCTCAAATTCATCTACAGGCACCGCTTCCTCATCATCATGCATATCCTGCAACAAATCATCATTCATTTCTTCTGGGGATGTAAAATCTGACTCCAAAAGTGCTACATCCACTTCTAAAGCTGGGTTCTCTTCTAATTCTTCTTTAATTCTTTGCTCAATCTGTGCACTAGGAATTTGAAGCAACTTCATCAATTGGATTTGCTGAGGTGACAATCTTTGTAATTGTCTTTGCTGCATGGATTGTCCTAATGCCATAACCTTAGCTTACGCTACAACTTTTTTTAATACAGCAAGAAAAGCTGCGCCTTTTTCATGGATTTGCTCTTCTGTCCATACTAAACTAATTGCGGTAGAAATACACTTACTCATCACGGCATCACTTTTCGAAAAATCAGTATGCTGCAATGCTGTCAATGTATTTTGTTGCGCTTCTGATAATGGATAAAAACTTGTTGCGTTTTTTAAATGATCCCATTTTCTAATATAATGCCAATTATTTCCATACCAATAAAAATTACCAGCAAGTATACCCGCTTCTTTGAAAGCAGCAATGGCGTTTTCAGTATGCTGTTGACTCGGCAAGAACCAAGTTAAGAAACTATAACTATCCCCTGCAGGATCTGGCACCACTCTAAATTGAATACCAGGGACTTGTTCTAAATAAGATCGTAAAATTTGGTTGTTCTTTTTTTGAATCGCTAAAAAAGTATCTAACTTTTTAATTTGAGCTAAACCCACTGCAGCATGTAATTCACTGATACGAAAGTTATAGCCCAATGCTGGATGTAAATCTGCACCTCTGTCTACGCCTAAATGATCGTGTCCATGATCTGTAAATGCATCTGACTTGGTGTATACGGCTTTATCATTGGTCATGACCACCCCACCTTCTCCACAAGTAATTGTTTTTACAAAATCAAACGAGAAAGTGCCAGCATGTCCAATCGTTCCCAAATGCTTTCCTTTATAAGTTCCGCCGATGCTTTGGCAAGCATCTTCTAATAAAATCAAATTGTATTCTTTACAAATTGCCACTAAAGCGTCCATGTCCGCCATGCTTCCGCACATATGCACTGGCATCACACATTTTGTTTTGGATGTGATAGCAGCTTTCACTGCAGCTGGTGATAAAGTCAAGCTTTCATCAATATCCACCAAAACAGGGATGGCACCCATGCTT
Source organism: Chitinophaga pinensis (assembly GCA_945865295.1). Taxonomy (GTDB): domain Bacteria; phylum Bacteroidota; class Bacteroidia; order Chitinophagales; family Chitinophagaceae; genus Sediminibacterium; species Sediminibacterium pinensis_A. The sequence goes on from CAMBDE010000041.1 coordinate 17,492, forward strand.
AAGATGGCTTCGAAACTTGCCACGAAAGTAAATGCCGGCATGATCACCTCGTCTCCAGCACCAACACCTAATGCAGCCATCGCTGTCGTCAAAGCACCTGTTCCACTAGAAGTGAGTTGTGCATATTCTACACCAAAAGTGGTGCAAACTGCTGCTTCTAACTCTTTGGATTTCCAAATTCCTTTTCTTGGCCCATCAAATGCATAACGCATTAAAATGCCTGTCTCTAAGACATCATTTACTTCTTTCTTTTCTTCTGCTCCAAATAATTCAAAACCGGGCATATGCTTGATTTTTAATGATAAACAAAGG
>CAMBDE010000042.1 GCA_945865295.1 Chitinophaga pinensis
TTTTCCCAATTCGCAAAATCGTAGATTTTGTGAAATATTTTCCCAATTCGCAAAATCGTAGATTAAAGTGCAATCCGGATATTCACCCCTGCTCTTGTATTGGTAATTGGAGGGGCGGATGAAATATATGGCGTCGCTCTTCTTTGATCAAAGAAGAATTTCAAATTAATCTTACTATTCAGTACATAATCTACAGATGGCTGTAAAGTAATTTCCTTTTGCCCTCCTGTACCATAGGAATTGGTTTGGTCCAGTCTACTATTACTATTATAGGAATCACGCACAGCCACATCCAACCTAAAAGTTAAATCATTTGCTAATTTATTATTATTTAAACCTGGTATATTGAATGGCATTTTTAAACCTCTTTTGCGGAAACTAGTTCCCACTACCCACTCTGTACTATTGTTTTCAGTCAATTGATAATCTACTAAGCTCAATGACAATAATCGACTCTTTTTATATTCAAAGCGGATAGACCATTGCGAAACTGTAGTAATATTTAAACCAATCAATGGCTCCATTCTCTCGCTTATGGTAATATTCGGTATCAAGAAATAAGGCACATAGTTCTTACTCACTGGATCTAAGAATGAAGGAGCGCTATAACGTGATTCATCTGCATACAAAAGAGAACTGCTGAAACTGTTCATAGATAAGCTACCATTGTAACCATGTGTTAAAGAGATATTGGAGAATACCTCGGACAAGCCAGGTATATTTGATAAACCATTGTACAATAAATTCCAATTTGGCATAGGCAACATGCCTGAGAATGGATTAGAACGAATACTTGAATTGGTTTGATTCAATAAATTAACTCTCATAGGATCCTTACCAGTGTAGGCAGCTATAAATGAAGGAATCAATACATCCTGTGCATATCTACCATAACCAGCTGCATAAGTTTTAGTTGTATCAAATTGTTGATCAGCTGGTAATTTATTCCAATAATCATTCAACCCCGCAACTTTTTTAGAAATAGCGCTTCTGTTTTCTTGAAATTTTAAAAACTGCTTCGATATTGTATTTGGATCGTGTTTATTAAAGAAAGTTTTTAAAGCAATAAAACTAATATTAAATCCGCCAGCAGACAATGGATTATTGTGTGAGCGATATCCATTCATGTTTTCAGATGTATCCTTAAAAAATTCAGAATATTCTTTTGAAAATGTTTTATCAAATTTTAAATCGATGATAAATGTTTTAATTGGCTCAAGCATAATACGGATACTCAATCTTTGTTCAAATCCTTGTCTAAAAAGTAAATTAAAACTGGCATCCTTAGTGAATAAGCCTTTACGTTCTTGGGTGTTCAGCCAATTACTATCCGGCTGCTTACCCATGGCATAATCAAATCCAGGGGCAAATCCATTAAAGTCTTTATCTATAAACTGTACACCAGACATAAATCCTGGTAAACGACTATTATAATTTTCTGCATAATCCAGAGAAGCATTTTGAACCATTGTCAGTAAGCCAACTAATGACTTTATTGGTTTTGATATAAATAATACTTCATTTGCTTTAAGCACCCTCATTGCAATACGTTCCTGTTTTCTTGCATCCTTCCATATTTTAAATGCAGAATCTCTAGCCTTGCCTGTCAGTCCATTTAATGCATCTTCTTTTTTAATGACTAATTGATTAGACAATGGATTAGACTGTATTGGGGTCGGTTGAGCATTGGACAAAGCAGATCGAATGAATTTAGATTTGTTGTAAAAATTATTAAAATTAAATTGTGCGTTAACTTGATGCGAAAGTGTGTTTTCAATGGTATTACCCAAAGAAGTTAATAACCTACTTGCTCCTATCCAATTATAATTAGTAGATACATTATAACTTGCCAATATCCAATCTGTTAATGGGAATTTACTGGTTGGTAAATCATAACGCATCGTTAATCGTTGATTGTACAATGTATTACGACCTCCTCTTATCAACATCCTTGTTAAGGAATCTCTTTTCTCTTTGCTATCAATTCTTCCATCTGGTTCATCAATTCTTGAATTCAAGTTTGCTACCACATCTATACTCATAGATCTTGTGACAGGCCAACGAAGATTAAAAATGCGCCCCATGGTAAAGTACTTATCATAAGTTGTATCTGCAGAAGCGATTCCCCTATTATATGGATCAATGACTCTAGGCCTATACTCTCCAAATTGACGATCAAATATAGTGCGATAACTAATTAAGCTTGGTGTAGGAGAAAAATTAAAATCCTTGATTAGAGAGAACCAAGGGGATTTGGTTTTAATCAATTTTGAAAATGGCTGATAAGATTTTCCTGTATTGTTAAACGTATATCCTATTGAACCACGTTGCTTCACTACCTGATTAAGTTCAATCAGAGGACTACTTTGTTTTAATTCACTGTAAGAATAACTAAAATCTAAATTACTAATACTCAGCATGGTATTTTTCTTACCAGGCATGAATCGAACATTTGTAAAATTTAAAGTCTTTATAGTGGTTTGATCTATCGATGCATTTTTGATTGAATCTCTCTTGAAGGCGTCTTTTGTTTTATTAATTTTATCTTTATATAGAACATCTTTATTAAAAGGATCAAATTCTGGATTTTCCTGTGTCTTATTGATACCAGCAAATACTGGCAATGAAATCTTTACTTGTTTAGGCAATAATTTTCCGGCATCAATATTAGTGGCAATGTCCAACTGCGTAAATCCTGTTTTAGAACGTTCATTCATTTTTTGTTCAATGCTACCAAAACCAGAAGTCCTATTATTAATAGAAACTGCCACAGTTCCTAGGTCTGCTAAAACTAAATCCATGCGACCAAGTGCAGCCCAAGCACTACGTTCATCTAAATCTGAAAGTCTTAATTCATTTACCCAAACTTCTGCGTCAATCGCAGAAGTTGAATTTGTATTTTCTACTGCAATTAAGATACCACGGACTTCTCCCAAATTTGGATTACCAAATACCATATATTTTTGATCATTAATATATCTAGCAGCAGAGTCTGACTTACCAGAATTGTCTCTGTCAATTTTAAGTTGGATTAGATCACTAAAATTGACATTTAATTCATTAGGCCAAACAATAGTAGATTGCTCATTTGTATAAGGAGAAGTACCTACAGGTGGCGTAACTTTTAAAGGTATTCGAACTTCATAAAAATTATTTTGAAAGTCTTGCCCAATTCTAATCACTGCAGTTAAATTGCCATCTTTAACAGGAATCTTATTAATTATACTTTCAGCATGAAGAAACATTGATAATTTACCGTAACGTCTAACGTCAATATTCATAGTTTTAAATACCCCTCTGGCTTCATTTTTATTGAGCGACTTCACTTGCAAGGCAAGTGCTTGTTCATTTTGCAATAGATTTACTCCATTATTGCTTAATAGTTGAATTCTTTCAATGCCTGGTGGTATGACATAATTTACTGGCAATCTATTCCCATTTTCTTCTAAACTTACAGCTAAGGTATTGAGTGAGGTCGTTGTACTTGTAGGAATTTGTTTATAATCATTAGAATAGTTAATCTCATAGCCATATTGCCTCCATTGATTACGAACTAAATCAAGTCTTGCAAAACGCATGGTGATATCGTCTTCGAATCCTGTTAAATACATTCTTAAAAATCGAATCGATTTAAAATCACGAATACCGCCAATTTTTTTTGCATCTAGTGACCTTAGTGGCACTCTAAATAAATACCAACTTTCTTGTAATTTTGAGCCATCTGGTAAAGTCACATTCACAGTTTTTGAATCCGTCACATATTTAGACGTATTTACCCTGCCTTTTTGTAAATCAATCTCATATTCAAAATATGCTTCTGTCTCATTTAAAGTATTATCTCTATTTAAATCCTCATTGTCGGGCAATAAAGTGGCTGCACTACTAAATTGACTATTTCCAGCTAATGCAGAGTTGCCTTGTGGATTGTTAAAATACTTATACCTATTTAAAATATTTGCACCAGCAGCATCATAACTTGCATCTCGATACCATACATAGTTATCTGCAGAAGGATCTTTTTTGAACTGCTCCGCAACTACATTGTTACCAATTTGATTGATCAAATAGGCTCTTTTAATTCTTTCCTCATCATCACCTAGTCCATCAAAACCCACATCCTGAAATTTTCTGTCTTCGGGATTATTACTAAACGCATTGGTTACTTGTATTGGATTCGTTGGGACTCTTCCCCAAGTTGAGCTTTCAGTACTTGCAGGACTAGTAGGCGTTGGCATACCGTTTTCATAAAAACGTCTTCCGTCTTTTAAGATGTCCTCACTCACATTTCCCAAGTTTAGAATTAATTTACCTTTTGTTGCTTTGGTACTATCATTGAATGGATTCTGTACCCAAAATTCAACATATTCAATGATGCCTGTTTCAAAATCTGTTTGATCCAAAGAACGCATAATACCGCCCCATTTATCAGAAGGATTTTTGACTCTTCCTGTGGCATCCAAATCTTTATAATTATAATTATACGGCCCACGATCTTTTGGATAATAACTTAAATCAAAAGTCGGTAATTGTACATCTGTAATATTGGTTGTCCTTTGAGGAAATAAATCATTGGTAAAGACCTGACGAATTCTTGGATCACTTAATGAAGCCACATTGTTTGCCAATGGATTATTGGAACTATTTCGATCTTGTAAATTTGGTTCAATCGTATACCACGCTAGCCTAGCTCTGTTTTTATTGTAGTCTATAGAATCGACCAATGCACCTTCTGGAAAACGATCCATTGGCGTGGATGCCAATGTCCATGCGTTAAATGGAAATCTTAAATCTATATTGGTTCTTGTAGCTTCAAAATCATCTAAATAAATCAAACCTGCAGCCCCTTTACCAATTTGTTGCGCATGACCAGGTTTTAAAATTGCAGCTTCTCCATATGCTATAATAGATGATTTTGCTTTAGTACTATAAAACGGAAGCTTATCCAAGAGTCTTGTTAAACCAGGTAGGTCTTTTTTATAATTGAAATCAACACCATACATTGTGTTTTTGATTGGATCAGAACCAAAATTGGTCTTCGTAAAAAATGGTCGCTCATTTAAACGAGAACTAGATAATCCAAAATTAAAATTCTTACTTGCTAAGTAATCAATCCTTAATGCCCTAAATCCACGCTCCTGAAATCCAAAACCCAAATTGTTTTCAAAAGAAACATTCACCGGAATATTAGAACTTAAAATACCTGGGTTGATGATTCTTACAGTACCTGATCCATAGTCAACAATGTAATCAATTCCTTCTCTTAAAATTTGTCCACCTGCACGCACACTAACAGAACCCTGTGGTACATTAAATGCATTTAAACTAATCTCGGAGCCACCGGTACTTCCTTTTACCTGACCTTCCATCACAAAACGATTCAGGTTGGCATAAGTTTGTGCTTCTGCTTTGATATTACGGTACAATTGATTGTAAATATATTTTTTTGAAACTGAAGAATCAATTCCCTTAAATGCAATGTCTTGCAAGTCTTTACCAAAGGGCTCTAACAAAGGAAAAACAATCCTACCCATATTGGATAAGACCGTATAGCCTTCTACATAATCAAATAACCCATCTGGTTGTGGGTCATTGCGATTATTCAAACGGTCTAATTGTAAAATTTTAATCAATGATAACCCTTCATTTGCTTTATTGGTAACAGGTAGATATCTTTTTAGTCCCGCACTTGGCTCTTCATATAATACATTCAACTGAAAATCTTGTTGTTGAATAGCACCGAATAAATCCAATGAATATACGTTTTTCATCATCAAATCCCAGATAGGTAAATCTGTTCTTTGCGTAGTTGCTTTCAATAATTTTAAAAATAAAATTTGTTGTACACCTTTATTTGGATCTAATGCAACGCCTTCAGAGAATTCACCCACTTGATACAATTTTCCATTGTAGGTATACTGATAAGCGACTGCCAGCACTTCATCTGCTTGAAGTGGAATATTTAATGATAAGAAACCAACTTGTCCATTAAAAAAATATTCATTCTCAGTTAATTTTCTAGCGAAAGTTCTTTCATAATCTTCTGCAGACCTCAATCCTTCTTGCGCTAAAACAGCAGATACCCCAGCTGGATTTCTTGCATTGGGATTGTTAATTATTTTTGTATATAATTTGTTGGCACTATTGTCAGGAAATGGATTATTAGGATTACTTTCTAAAGTTTTTCGTTCAGTTCTTAACACTGGCTCACCGATATCTGTTAAACCGACCACATCTCTTGCATTCGTTGTTTGACCATTGCGATTGGTCACCCAAACTTCGATACGCTTAACCTGTATTTGAGAATTAATCACCGGCAAGGTACTCATTGCCTTATTGTAATTATTTCTAAAATACTGTGCTAATAAAAAGTGTCTATTTTCTTCATAATCGTCTAATCTTTTTTGGAATCGTTGCGTAGACGATCCGCCCTGCAAAGCCATAGACTGACGTTGAGATTTTTGATTGGCAATCGCACCTGTAACAAATAATTTACCAAATTGTAGTTGCGCCTTCACCCCAAATAAATTTTGCGTACTTGGTATCAAAGTACTTCTGGAAACATAATTGATATTTCCTGCTTCGATAAATTTAACCAGCTCATCCTTCTTTCCTTTATAGCTTAACTTAATCTGATTATCAAATCCTAAGTTGGACAATGAATTTAAATTGATTGGGAACTTCAACTTATCCCCAATACTTGCATTCAAGCTAAAATTGGTATTGGCGTCAAAATCAAATCCACCATTTTTACGTGCACGCTCCGGCAAGGTTGGATTTTTTACGTTCTGCCCTTGGTATCCTGCTCTGATATTAATTTCTCCAACAGGTTTAATATCAATTTTTAAATCTGATCCTGTTTTACCAAACAATCGATCAAAATAACTATCAAATACTTTTGTTTTAGGCCTTGTAATTTTTCGATTCAATACACCTAGTGAATTGGCACGCTGCATAAAATAGGCTTGCTCATCCTTACGTGTCTTTAATTTCCAGAACTCATCAAAACTCAATGTCGAAGGAAAACGATTATAACCAGCACCCAGTTTCTCTGTAATATAATATTGCTTAGTAACCGGATCATAATCTACTTTTCGCTTAAGTACACTTGAATCTCGAATGTCAAAAGGATTATTACTTGGTTGAGATAAAAAGTCAGCACGTCTATCTGCAATTGGATACCTTAGTTTACCAACCAAAGTATCGGCTGTTTTTTTAGTGATCGTGTCTTTAAATGGCGCTATTAATTTGCTTGTATCTTGCGCATGACTAGTCTGCTTCATTAAAAGAAGACCAGACAATAACATGACATTGTGAAAAAATCTCAAGAATTAAGCATTAAAGATGACTGATTAACAATTTTTGAGGGCTTGCTTGATTAAAATTTCTAGAGAGACATCCGCCCCCTCTGATTGTATCGCCTTATCAATTGCTTTTTCTGCAACCGCTTTTTGTATCCCTAATGAAACCAATGCTTGAATCGCATCTTGATGCGGCGTGGACTTACTAAATGTGGACCCACCTGACATTTGCATTGGTAATTTTGCCAATTTATCTTTCAACTCCAAGACCAAGCGCTCTGCTGATTTCTTGCCTATCCCCTTAATTTGTTCTAATTGACGTGCATCTCCCTGTACTATTGCACGAATGATTTCATCTGGTCGCATCCCCGATAACATCATCCTTGCAGTGCTTGCTCCAACACCTGATACACTGATGAGTTGCATGAAAAGTTCTTTCTCATCCTGTCCAAAAAAGCCAAAAAGTACCTGGGAATTTTCGGTTAAATGTAAATAGGTATGCAGCAACCCCTTCTCTTTGCCAGAGATGGATTCATAGGTATTCAAACTGATGTTGACTTCATAGCCTACGCCTCCAACATCAACAATCAGTTTAGCTGGGGTCAATTGGACAAAATTTCCTTGTAAAAATGCAATCATAATGGCTTCAAAAATAACACTTAAGCAATGAAAAATGGCTATTTTACGTCATTCTTAAGCATTTTTTAAGATATTTGTAGCCCAAACAAACTAACGTAATATGGCCCAAAAGCTGAAAGCAGCAATCACCTCGGTTGGAGGCTATGTCCCAGAAACCAAATTGACCAATTTTGACTTAGAAAAGCTGGTGGATACAAACGATGAGTGGATTAGATCTAGAACTGGCATTTCTGAACGAAGAATCTTAAGAGAACCTGGTAAGGCAAGTTCTGATATGGCTGCAAAAGCGATTGAAGAAATTTTAAGAAAAAAGCACTTAGACCCTTTAGAAATAGACTGCATTATTTGTGCCACCGTGACTCCCGACATGGTATTCCCTGCAACAGCCAATATCATTGGAGATAAAATAGGTGCAAAAAATGCATTTGGATTTGACTTAGGTGCAGCCTGTAGCGGTTTCTTATTTGCCTTAACGACTGGTGCAAGTTTTGTAGAAGCAGGCAGGTATAAAAAAGTAATTGTAGTGGGGGTAGATAAAATGAGCTCCATCATTGATTATACGGATAGAGCCACTTGTATCATTTTTGGAGATGGCGCCGGTGCAGTTTTATTAGAACCAAGTGCGGACGAAGATGGATTTCAGGATTCAATTCTGAAAAGTGATGGAAGTGGAAGCGCCTATTTGCATATTAAAGCAGGTGGAAGTCTAAAGCCAGCCTCAGTAGAGACGGTATTGGCAAAAGAACATTATGCTTTCCAAGATGGCCAACCAGTTTTTAAATTTGCTGTAAAAGGGATGGCAGATGTGAGTGCCGAACTAATGGAAAAACACCATTTAACAGGAGAAGATATTGCATGGCTGGTGCCACATCAAGCGAACTTAAGAATCATTGATGCCACTGCAGACCGTGTTGGTTTGCCTAAAGAAAAAGTGATGATCAATATTCAAAAATATGGCAATACCACAGCAGCCACCATCCCCTTATGCTTATGGGAATGGGAGTCTCAATTGAATAAAGGAGATAATTTAATCTTAGCGGCTTTTGGAGGAGGATTTACTTGGGGAGCAGCGTGGGTTAAATGGGCCTATTAATTGTATCTTTAGGAAATAGCATTTATACCATTTTTAAAAAAGCATTATGCGTCAAAAGAAATTTAAAGGAATTAGTACAGTAACACTGCATACTGCGGGACATAACAATGATAATTTTTCGCATACCACACCTATCTATGCCACTTCTACATTTACATTTAATTCTGCAGAGGAAGGCATGGAACGTTTTAAAGGAGATGATAAAACGAGATTGTATACAAGATGGGGCAACCCAACTTTCACTGCAGCAGAACAGACCATTGCAGCATTAGAATCCCATGGTTTAATGAATGAGCAAGGTGCACCTTTGGAATTAAAAGCATTATTGCATTCAAGTGGACAAGCTGCTATGACCACTTTATTTTTTAGTAACCTAAGTGCAGGTGATACATTAATATCACATTATTCTTTATATGGAGGCTCTCAAGAACTGATGCAAAAAGTATTGGTAGAAGCTGGTGTGAAAATTTTATTGATTGATATACACAATGAACAACTTTTATTGGATACTATTAAAGCCAATCCAAGTACTAAATTGATTCATTTAGAAACACCTGCTAATCCTACATTACAATGTGTGGACATTCAAGCGATATGTACCATTGCAAAAGCACATGGTATTAAAGTATCAGTGGATAATACCGTTGCTACACCTTACTTACAGCAACCCTTTGCTTTAGGTGCAGATTTTGTATTTCATTCAGCAACAAAATTTTTAAACGGACACGGATCTGCATTGCATGGTGTATTGTTAGGCAAGGATTTGGAATTCATGAACAAAAAAGCTTGGAAATGGCATGCCTTAATGGGTGGCAACAGCAACGCCTTTGATGCCTACTTATTAATACAAGGCATGAAGACTTTAGAAGTTAGAATGGAAAGACATTGTAGTAATACAGTAAAAGTGGCTCATTTTTTAGCAGTACATCCTGCCATTGCACATGTTAATTATACAGGACTTGCAACACATCCTCAACACGAGATTGCAAAAAAACAAATGAAACAGCATGCACCCTTAATTAGTTTTGAACTCAAAGGTGGTATTGAAGCTGGTAAAAAATTCATTAACGCTGTGGAAGTATGCACACGTGCCGTATCATTGGGCACTGTGGATACCTTAGTGTCGCATCCAGCAAGTATGACCCATATGTCTATACCAAAAGAAGAAAGAATTAAGTATGGCATAACGGATGGCTTGATTAGAATGAGTGTAGGTATTGAAAACATAGAAGATCTAGAAGCAGATTTAGCGCAGGCTTTGGCTAAAGCGTCTTTATAATTCAATACAATTTTCGCTGATTTTACGTCAAATTAGTTTCTTATAATTACATGTGTAACAATTAAATCATTAGGCATTAAATCTATTTTTATGGAAATAAAAATTCGAAAAGCAGCTCGTAAAGATTGTGTCCGCATGATGGAATTGATCCAAGAATTAGCTACTTACGAAAAAGCACCGGACGAAGTGACTGTATCCCTCTCCCATTTTGAGGAAAGCGGATTTGGCGCTAATCCAGTATGGTGGGCCTTTGTAGCGGAGACGCAAGGTGTAGTAATTGGGATGGCTTTGTATTATGTAAGATATTCTACCTGGAAAGGGCAAAGAATGTATCTCGAAGATATTTTAGTCACAGAGGATATGCGTGGACAAAAAATTGGCAGCCAATTAATGGATGCTTTGATAGTAGAAGCAAAAGAAAAAGGATTCAAAGGTATGAACTGGCAGGTACTAGATTGGAATGAGCCAGCCATTAACTTCTACAAAAAATACAATGCCAATTTTGATCCTGAATGGGTGAATTGTTCGATTGTATTTTAATTACCTATTTTAATCAAAAATAGTTCTAACCAAATTGGTTTTCTTTCTACCAAGGGAGGCTGATAGCGTCAATTCAAGACTACTCATTCTTAAATTAGCTCCATTGTTTTTTGGATTATAAATATCATAACTCATCCCAAATAAGTATAATTCTTCGTTAATATACAGCTAGGGTTTAGGCCACGCAACTCACCATCGCTTCTTTATATACTTTTTGGACCAAACCTTGTAAAACTTTTCCCGGTCCAAATTCCGTAAAGTTGGTGGCTCCGTCGGCTACCATGGCCTCCACAGATTGGGTCCATTTTACCGCACCGGTTAATTGTGCAATTAAGTTAGCCTTGATTTGTACAGGATCCGTCACTGCTGATGCAGTTACATTTTGGTAGACTGGACAGATTGGATTGTTAAATGTGGTGGCTTCAATTGCGGCTGCTAATTCAATTTTTGCTGGCTCCATAAGTGGTGAGTGGAATGCCCCTCCTACTGGTAAAACCAACGCACGTTTTGCACCTGCTGTTTTCATTTGTTCACATGCAATCTCAATACCTTTTACAGAACCTGATATCACCAACTGTCCAGGACAATTATAATTTGCAGGCACGACCACTTCTCCAGATTCGGCAGCAACTGATGCACAAATTGCTTCTACTTTATCATCGGCTAGTGCTAATACTGCAGCCATTGTAGAAGGTTGTAATTCACAAGCAGCTTGCATGGCTTTTGCTCGTATGCTCACTAAACCAAGTGCATCTTCAAAACTTAAAGTTTGATTGGCTACAAGCGCACTAAATTCTCCAAGAGAATGTCCAGCTACCATATCTGGTATTGTATGATCCGTTGTTAAATAAGCAATCACAGAATGAATAAACACTGCTGGCTGAGTGACATTGGTTTGTTTTAATTGCTCGTCTGTTCCTTCAAACATGATATCACTAATGCGGAAGCCTACTATCTCATTGGCTTTTTCGAACAAGGCTTTTGCGGCTTCATTAGATTCGTATAAGTTTTTTCCCATTCCAGGAAATTGACTTCCTTGACCAGGGAATACAAATGCATGTTTTGACATATTCAATCGTTTGGCCAAAAATAAATCAAAGCATCCATTATACAAATAAAAATGGTGAAGCTAGGCTCCACCATTTACTTACAAACTAACTTATCACCAAACTATAAACTAAAACGGTTAAGGATTGATGTCCAAATATTTTAAAAATTCAGCCTTTGTATTTTCTTCTTGAAATTTACCACCATAAAAACTAGTGATTGTATTGGAACTGTCATCTTTTACACCTCTACTTGCCACACATAAATGTTTTGCATCCATTAAGATTGCTACATCTTGTGTTTGTAAAACAGTTTGCAAGGCTTTTCCAATTTGCATGGTCAAACGCTCTTGCACCTGTGGTCGCTTTGAATAATATTCAACCAATCTATTTAATTTACTTAGACCAATCACTTTGCCACAGCTGATATACGCCACATGTGCTTTACCAAAAAATGGAACAAAATGGTGCTCGCAGTTCGTATAAAAATTAATATTCTTTTCTAACAACATTTCATTGTATTGAAACTTATTTTCAAACAAGGTCATGCTTGGCATGTTCGCTGGGTTCAATCCTTGGAATAATTCTTTCACATACATTTTAGCGACTCTCAATGGCGTACCTCTTAAGCTATCGTCATTTAAGTCCATCCCTAGCGTTTCCATGATGGCTCTAAAATGTGGCTCTATCAAGGCAATTTTTTCTTCATCTGTTTTATCAAAAGCGTCTGCACGCATTGGTGTATCAACGGAGCTTGCTTTGTGCTCATCGCCCATTTCTTCGATGATTAAATGGCTTAATTCAATTTTTTGTTCGCTAAGCGGGGTAGTCAACAAAGTTTCTTTCTGTTTCATAAAGTCGAATTTTTAATGCTAATTGCTCAGCAATACGAGGTCTTAATAAATTGTAAATCACAATCGCAATGTTTTCTGCAGAAGGATTTAAATTTTTAAACAACTCGGTGTCTAGGTTTAAATTTTTGTGGTCAAATCGGGTGATAACTTCTTCTCCAACAATTTTACTCAAGTCCTTGGTGTTGATCACGAATCCAGTGATTGGATCGGGTACACCTACTACTTTTACAATCAAGTCATAATTATGTCCATGATAATTTGGATTACTACAAGCACCAAAAACACGCTTGTTCTCTTCGTCTGTCCAGTCTGCACAATACAATTTGTGTGCGGCATTAAAATGCTCTTTTCTGTATACCGCCACTTGATGTTCCATAATTCAAAATTAAGAGGATAAAGTTACAATATATAGAACAAGGATGCACTGATAATGTTTAACATTAATATAAAATAAATTAAACAAAATGGGCAAAAAGGGATAAAAAAGGATTGTGTTAACTATTTTGGTTAAAATTTATCCAAAATACTCCACATAGATACGTTGGGTCTCGTATAATTTGACGCAATGTAATTGAACTTCCGAAGGAATATGTGGTTGCAACTGCTTCCAAATGGCAATCGCTAGGTGCTCGGTTGAACACAATTGCCCTTCCATAAAGGGTACATCTAGGTTTAGGTTCTTATGATCTAGTTTATCTATTACCTGCTTTTTAATGATGCTACTTAGTTTTTTTACATCAAACAAAAAACCTGTATCAGGATTGGGTGTCCCCTTGATCGTTACTAATAACTCATAGTTGTGTCCATGCCAATTTTCATTTGCACAAACCCCAAACACCTCCTCATTTTTTTCTTTAGACCAATTTGGGTTGGATAATTTATGGGCTGCGTTAAAATGTTCCACTCGAGTTAAGTATACCATCACCGTTTCTTTTTGCAAAGATATAAATTTGATGGAACTTTATCCAATGAGAGTTATTATATCTGCAGCAACCAACGGGGAGTGGATGCCCCTTTTTCAAAAAATCAACCCAAAGTTCGTCACACCGAACAAAAAGTTCTCTGTGGGATTTCATGAATCAGGTGTGGGCATGCTTGCAAGTAGTGTTTCTTTAATGAAAATGGTGGTAAAAGAAACCCCGTCTTTAATCATCCAAATGGGTATAGCTGGAAGTTTAGATCCAAAGATGCCTCTTGGCAAAGTATTTGTGATAAAAGATGATATTATTGGTGACCTTGGTGTGACAGAAAATAAACAATGGAAAGACTTATTTGATTTAAAATTAGATGGTGCAAATGATGCTCCTTTTGAAAAAAAATCTTTACCCAACAATTTTCTGAATCAGTATAATCTGTTGAACCTGCCTACCAAAAAAGGCGTGACAATTAATACCATTACAACCGATAAAAAAATCATTGAGAGGTATCGTACAAAATACAAAGCACATATAGAATCCATGGAAGGCGCTGCCTTGCATTATATTGGCAGAGATTTAAGCATCCCATTTTTACAAATACGTGCGGTGTCCAATTATGTGGGTGAACGTAATAAAGCAAAATGGAAAATGCAGGAAGCCATTTACAATTTAAATGAAACTGTCATGCAATATCTAAACGCATTATCTATTCAAGCTTTTTAAAACCGAACACCTTATTTATATGCCTACCATTGATATCGGTTTTTCTCCTTGTCCCAATGACACTTTTATTTTTGACGCCTTAGTCAATCATAAAATTGATACCAAAGGATATGATTTTAGTTTACACTTGGAAGATGTCCAAACCTTGAATGAGTGGGCCTTACAGGGCAAGCTTACCTATTCAAAAATCAGTTATGGTGTTTGGCCAAAAATAAAAAATCAATACCAGTTATTAGAGAGTGGCGGTGCATTAGGAAAAGGTGTTGGCCCTTTATTAATTTACAAAGAGGATACATCAAATTTATCTGACAAGCCTGATGAAAAAACAATGCGTGTTGCGATTCCCGGCATGGATACCACGGCACATTTATTATTTAGTCTTGCTTTTCCAGATGTGAAAAATAAAGTTTTTTTAGTCTTCAATGAAATAGAAGAAGCAGTACTTTCTGGCAAGGTAGATGCGGGTGTGATCATCCACGAAAACAGATTTACTTATGCAGCTAAAGGTTTAAGCAAATGGATGGATCTTGGTCATTATTTTGAAACTAGTTTTAACACACCCATTCCTTTAGGTGGTATTATAGCAAGAAAGGATCAACCGCAGGAGGAAATTAAAATGATGGATGCGTTGATTCAAGAAAGTGTGCAGTTTGCTTTCAACAATAACTACGAAAAATTATCTGAATTTGTGACCTCGCACGCACAGGAAATGTCGGAACAAGTAATGCGTCAACACATCGATTTATATGTGAATGATTATAGTATTCAAATGGGGGAAACAGGTAAAAATGCAATTGCAAAATTAGAAGAAGTCTACACTCAAATAGTAGGTTCATAGTCCGATAAAAAGAATTACGGATGTAGAAATAGTTGAATCATTGATCTAATAATATTTCTATTATTTATTTAAGGCTTTAACGCCTTGGCATAAGCAGCCAAGACCCTTACCCTTGCTTCCTCATGCACCACAATGGGTTGAGGATAAGATAAGCTGTCTAATTCTGGTATCCATTTGCGGATATACTCCAATTGCTTGTCAAATTTTTCTGTTTGTAGTCTTGGATTGAAGACCCTAAAATAAGGTGCAGCATCACATCCGCTTCCACTCGCCCACTGCCATCCTCCATTGTTTGCAGCAAAATCAAAATCCAATAATTTTTGTGCAAAATAAGCTTCACCCCAACGCCAATCAATTAATAAATGCTTGGTTAAAAAACTTGCTACAATCATGCGAACGCGGTTATGCATAAATCCGGTGGTATTGAGTTCGCGCATGCCGGCATCTACAATGGGATACCCTGTTCGCCCCTCACACCATGCTTCAAATTCTTGTTCATTATTGCGCCATTCAATAAAATCATATTGCGCTCTAAAAGATTTTCCCTCTGCCACATGCGGAAAATGCCATAAGATCATATGATAAAAATCGCGCCAAATTAACTCGTTAAAATAAGTGGTATTGATAGCCCCAGTTTCTAATGCCAACTGCCTAATTGAAATGGTACCGAATCTTAAGTGCATGCCAAGATGCGAAGTGCCTCCCTCTACAGCAGGAAAATTTCTTTGTTCGGTGTAATTTTTTACAGTGGCTTCCTTCCATTTTTTTGCAGGCACCACTAAATCCGTTTTTTCAAATCCCATGGCTTTTAAACTTGGGATAGGCAATGCTTTGCTGTCTAAAAAATATTCAGTGCCTTTTTCCGATGGCAATAATTTACTAGGATTTGCATCCCATGCTGCTTTCCATCTTCTGGAATAAGGCGTAAAAACAGTGTAAGGCTTGCCATCCTCTTTGGTCACTTCGGATTTTTCAAAAATTACTTGATCCTTGTAGGTATGAAACTCAATATTATCCTTTGCTAAATCAGTTGCAATCTGCGCATCTCTTTGAATACCGTAGGGTTCGTAATCTTGATTTGTAAAAACAGCATGAATTTGATATTGCTTTTTCAGGGCTTCAAAAGCTTCAGCCGGATGACCATAATGCACCCAAAGGGATTTGCCTTTTTCAGTTAAAATTGCTTGTAATTCGGTGATGGTTTGATGAATAAAATCCACTCTACGGTCTGCTTTATCTTCTAATTTGTCCAAAATCATTTTATCAAAAATAAAAATGGGCAGCACTTTTAGTTCTAGTTTTTGAGCCAACTTAAGGGCATGGTATAATCCTGTATTGTCTTTTAACCTAAGATCTCTTCTGAACCAAAATAGTATAACGGATGGACGCATCATAGCAGAATAACATTTAACAATACAAATAGTTGAATTGAGGGCTCAATTTATCAATTAATAATTAATTTAGTGCATGCAAATAAAAGCCTTGATCACTAGCCTAGAGCAGTGGGCACCACTCCAATTTCAAGAATCCTATGATAATTCAGGTCTAATTGTTGGAGATCCCGAGGCCAATTGCACGGGTGTGTTGTGCTCCTTAGATTGCACTGAAGCAGTCATCGAAGAGGCCATTCAAAAGGGATGCAACCTCATTGTGAGTCACCACCCCATCATTTTCAAAGGCATCAAGCAATTTAGTAGGGACCATTATGTCAATAGAACAGTCCTTAAAGCCATCCATCATAATATCGCTTTATATGCGATTCATACCAATTTGGACAATGTGATCCATGGGGTCAATAGCACCCTTGCCGACCGATTGCACCTAGGAAATAGACGAATTTTAGCCCCAATTCCTGGTCTTTTTGATATGAATGGACAAGCCGTGGGGGCAGGGATAGTAGGTGAATTGCCCCTGGAAACCGAGCCTGAGGCCTTCATTCAATGGGTAAAGGAACAGCTGAAATTGGAGGTGATTAAACATACTCAATTGATAGATAAAAAATTGACTACCATAGCCTTATGTGGTGGAAGTGGCAGCTTTCTATTGGACCAAATTCAAGCGCAACAGATTGATTGTTATATCACAAGCGATCTTAAATACCATGATTTTTTTGAGGCAGACGGCAAGTACCTCCTAATGGATATTGGGCATGGGGAAAGTGAACATTTTGTTCCCGGACTAATTGTTGACTATTTAAAGCGTAAATTCCTTACCTTTGCCGTCCTCGAATCTGAGGTGAAAACGCAACCAATAAGCTACTTAAAATAAAACATTCATATGGCATCAGTCAAAGACTTTTCAGTAGAAGAAAAATTAGTGAATCTT
>CAMBDE010000043.1 GCA_945865295.1 Chitinophaga pinensis
AAACATGAGCGAAGCGATGCTTTCTCTGCTTTGAAAAAAGAAATCATGGAACATTTAGGTACTGAAATTACAGACTTGCAAAAGAAATTAGCAGGTAAGTATTATGAGGACTTGAAATGGGAAGTGGTTAGAGATATGATGGTGGATAGCCGTATCCGTTTAGACGGTCGTAAATTGGATGAAGTGCGTCCTTTAGCAATGGAGATTGGTCCATTACCTACACCACACGGTTCATCTTTATTTACAAGAGGTGAAACACAATCTTTAACAACAGTTACTTTAGGAACGAAATTGGATGAGTTGATGCAAGAAACTGCAGCAAGTGCAGAATATGCTAAATTTTTCTTACACTATAATTTTCCTCCATTCTCAACAGGCGAAGTGAAAATGATGCGTGGTGTTGGTCGTCGTGAAGTTGGACATGGTAACTTAGCAATGCGTTCATTAAAACAAATGTTACCTGATAGCACTGTATTCCCTTACACATTGCGTGTCGTATCTGATATCTTAGAATCAAATGGTTCGTCTTCAATGGCAACGGTTTGTGCCGGTTCATTGGCATTGATGGATGCAGGTGTGCCTATTCCAAAACATGTAAGTGGTGTGGCAATGGGATTGATTTCTAGAGAAGATGGTAAGTATGCAATCTTAACAGATATCTTAGGTGATGAAGATCATTTAGGAGATATGGATTTCAAAGTAACTGGTACACGTGATGGTATCTGCGGTGTTCAAATGGACATTAAAGTAGATGGCTTAAGCATGGACATTATGAGAGAAGCTTTATCTCAAGCAAGAAAAGGACGTTTACACATTTTGGATGCGATGTATGAGTGTACACCAGCTGCTCGAGCAGATGTGAAACCACATGCACCAAGAATGGTTAAGATCATCATTGATAAAGAATTTATTGGTGCTGTCATTGGGCCAGGTGGAAAGATTATTCAAGAAATGCAAAGAACAACTGGTGCAACAATTAATATCGAAGAAGTGGGCAATCATGGTGAAGTAAGTATCTTCTCTGCAAACAAGGAAAGCCTTGACGCAGCAGTAAGATGGATCAATGGTATTGTAGCAGTTCCAGAAATTGGAGACGAATATGAAGGTGTTGTAAAAGGTGTTAAAGAGTTCGGTGCTTTCGTTGAGTTTATGCCAGGCAAACAAGGTTTATTACACATTAGTGAAATTAGCTGGAAGCGTTTGGAAACAATGGAAGGTATCTTTAATGAAGGCGATACAGTGAAAGTGAAATTAATTGGATTAGACCCTAAAACAGGTAAGTTCAAATTAAGTCATAAAGCTTTATTACCACGTCCAGAGCAAGCGCCTCGTGAAGACAGAGGTCCTCAACAATAGTATTTACATACTTTAAATATAAAATGCCCCGCAATTCGCTGGGCATTTTTTTGTAGCTAACTTTACTGTGAACACTCAACTTAATATAAATTAGAATAAATACCTATCCCTTGGCTCTCGCTCGCAAGCTCGAACGATCGCTACAGAATAGTATTTATTCAAATTTTTAAAAAATACTATTAAATGAATTAGTTATAAGTTTAAAAGATAGCTACCCCTCATCCTCATGCGGAAGGAACCGAAATCGGCTTCGGGGTAAGTAATTTAAAATAATAATAAGTATAAAAGATAGCTACCCCTCATCCTCATGCGGAAGGAACCGAAATCGGCTTCGGGGTACTATCTTTTATACTTTATAAGTACAGTTACAATTCAAAACGAATCGATCATAAAATAATCAAACATATGTCCAAAGAATACATAGAAATCGCATTTGACTTTAGCAATCAGGAGCAGTATGAGTTGCTTGTTGCGGAGTTGGTCGAACTTGGCTTTGAAGGCTTCAATGAAGAGGAGCTGGAGGAAGGCAGGAATGATGGGGTGGCATTGTCTAATGGATTAGGTAAAGGTGCTGGCCATTGCAAGACCTTTATGTTGAAGGATATTTATGAAGCAGATCAGGTACAAAATGAATTAGATATAATATTCAATAAATACCATTTAACTTATTCTAAATCAGTTATTAAGGAAGAAAATTGGAACGCCATTTGGGAGTCTAACTTTGACCCAGTTAGGGTAGGTGAATTTGTAGGTATCAGGGCACATTTTCATCCAGATTTTGTGCCTGCAGTAACCCACGATATTAAGATTACACCCAAAATGAGCTTTGGTACGGGGCATCATCCCACCACATTTTTGGTGATGCAGTTGATGCAAAGGCTTGATTTTAAAGATAAAACAGTCTATGATTTTGGCACTGGAACGGGTATTCTCGGCATCCTTGCCGAAAAATTAGGCGCTAAAAAAGTACTTGCAGTAGACAACGATGACTGGTGCATAGAAAATGCATTAGAGAATATCCAAAACAACGCATCCAAAGTCATTACCATAGAAAAAGTGGCATCTGCTTTACAAAAAGACCAATATGATATTGTTTTAGCCAATGTCAATAGGCATATTATAGAAGCCAATATGGACGAATTAACTCAAATTGGGAAACCAGGTGGAATTTTGGTATTGAGTGGCTTATTGATTGAGGACCAATCAGATATGATTGACTTAGCACGTTCAAAAGCTTGGATATTCCAAGAAGCTCAACCCCTTGATGGATGGGTTAGTCTTTTATTCAATCGGTAGTTTTGAACCGTAGTATCGAGTATTTACTATATCGCTAACAGGCATTATTTTTATTGATCGTATATTTGCCTACCCCAAACTTGATTTCATGAACGAAATGATGCTTATTGTACTTGCTTACCTTATAGGTTCCATCCCTACATCTATTTGGGTAAGTAAAGCTGTTTTTGGCATTGATATTCGTGAATTTGGTAGTGGAAATCCGGGTGCAACCAACACTTTTAGAGTCTTAGGGTCAAAGTGGGGGGCTTTTGTAATGACGGCGGATATTACTAAGGGTGTGATTGCTACATCTTTATATGTTTTAATGCCCTTTTATTTACAAAATGAGTTGGCTAGAACTAATTTCATGATTGTTTTAGGCTTAGCTGCGGTTATAGGTCATATTTTTCCTATTTGGGCGGATTTTAAAGGCGGTAAAGGCGTGGCGACTATTTTAGGAATGGCATTGGCTATTCAGCCGATTGTGGCGCTAATCTGCATTATTGTGTTTTTGATTACCTTGTTTACAACCAGATTTGTTTCCTTAAGTTCTATGCTAGCAGGCCTCGTATTTATGGTATTGATTCTATTTATATACAATGAAAAAGAAACTTCCTATAGAATATTTGCCATTATTGTAGCATTGTTGGTAGTGCTCACACATCAAAAGAATATTGGGAGATTGATAAATGGAAAAGAGAATAAGGCCCCATTGTTTAAAAAAGATAGAAAATAGCCAGATAAAGATTGAAAAATATTTTATTTTCAATTGATTATCAATAGTTTAGGAAGATTTATTCAATTTTCTATTTGCAACTACAAGTAATTGCTTAACTTTACAATCCTTAAAAATCCTAACATTTATGTCGATCAGTCAGAATATTTTGGAGAAATTACAGTTAAAGGATGAGAAAAACTTACTGGTTCAAGGTTTACCCTCAAGTGTAGAGAAGCAGTTTGCAAAGTTAAATTACTGTAAGAATCTGACCCCTTTATTAAAGACAAGGAAAATTGATTTTGCACTTATTTTCGCAATTAACCAATTGCAACTAAACAATATTCTAAAAGAAGTATTTTCTGCTTTGACGCATGAGAGTAAATTATGGATTGCCTATCCAAAAACGAGTTCAAAGATTGTTTCTGATTTAAATAGAGATGCAAGCTGGGAAATTTTAGCCAACAATGAATATGAGGCCATTCGTCAAGTGACTTTAGATCATGTTTGGACTGCATTGCGTTTTACTAAATACGATCAGATCCCAAATAGAAATAGAGCCTTCGCTGGATTCAAATCTCCTAATATTGAGATTGACGATTTTGATAAAAGATTGATTGCTTTACCAATTGAAGTAGAAAAATTATTCCAATCACACGAAGAAGCTAGAGAGTTCTTTACATCTCTTTCTATTATCAATCAAAAGGAATATTTAAGTTGGATCAATGGAGCTAAAAAAGATGAAACCAAGCAAAAGCGTTTAGAAGCGACTTTAGAAAAATTAATTGCTGGTAAGCAAAATCCTTCCGAGAAATAAAAAAAATAGGTCATTCCTAGAATAAGCATATTCCATGAATAGCGCATCTATTTAAAGATCACAGTTCCAATAATCTTGGTTAACTCGCGTTCTGCATCTTTTAGATGCTTATGTATATGCAGTAATTGAATTTGCTCCTCACCATTTACTTTTTCCATATCATCCTGATTCTGACGAATCATTTTTTTAATCTTTCTTAGTTTATAATAAAGCAAACTCACTTCAATTTGATGTTGGAAAGGGATGTCCTCCAATGGCTTCTTGAGACCTAGTTTTTCATTCCATCTTAAACTTAACTCATGCTCTGGTACAAAAAGTCCCATGACCAATTGTTGGATCTGTGGGTCTTCATGGTATTGTAGCGTTTTATTATTGGGTATTTTACCTGCTACCTGCCATTCAAAATAAGTTTTAACCAATTGAATCATGTCTTGGTTGTCCAAAGGGAAGGGCTCTAATTCTTCTGCAATCCAAGTGGAAACCATGCTACCATTTGCTAAAACTTCATTGCCAAACTCAATCAATAAGCGCACTAAGTTTTTTTCGTGTAAAAAATCCTTGTCAAGAACAAGGTCAATATTATCAAGATCCTGTGTTGCTTGCTGAAAATTGGGCATCAAAATGGCCGCTTCGTCATAGGCCATCTTCTTTTCTTCTTTGACAATCTTATCACGCTTGAACTTATTGACCAATTGGGTTAAACCCGTTTCGTCAATACGTAATATGTCGGCACATTTTCTTACATACTCTTGTAATTTTGTAAAATCTTCTGCCTTATTAATTTTACTTAAAGTCTCTGCCATTTGATTGACTAGACTATTTTTTTTATTTAAGTCGTTCCCGACTTCTTTTAATTGAACTTCTAATTGGAATAAAATAAAATCCTTTTTTGCAGATTGAACAAAAGCTCGGAATGCATCAGGACCTACTTTATTGACATAACTATCTGGATCTTCGTTGTCTGGAATTAAAACCAATTGTACATTCAATCCTTCTTCTAATGCCATATCCAATCCCCTCAACGCTGCCTTGACACCTGCTGCGTCACCATCATAAATAATGGTCAGGTTCTGTGTATATTTTTTAACCAATCTCAATTGGTCGATCGTCAAAGAGGTACCACCACTTGCTACTACATTTTCAATGCCTGCTTGGTGTAAGCTCACCACATCTGTATAGCCTTCTACCAATAAACATTCATTGGCTTTATCAATTGCAGTTCTCGCAAAATAAGAACCGTAGAGAATTCTACTCTTAATATAAATCTCGTTCTCTGGTGTATTGATGTATTTTGGAGAACGGTCATTCTTTGCAATTTGTCTTGCACCAAAGCCTATGATTTTTCCAGTCGTATTGTGGATAGGGAAAATGATGCGGTCCCTATAATTATCCTGCCATCCGCCATCTCGTTCCACTACTAAACCAGTTCTTGCAAATAGTTCTGGATTGAATTGATTTTGAATCAACGCCTTTGCTAAACTATCTCTATCAGAAGGGTTGTATCCGATTTTAAATTTTTCTACAATCGGACGTAAAAAACCACGATGTTGCATATAACTCTGTGCAATGGTAGCGCCAGCTTCTGTATCCCAGTATTGTTTGGTAAAGAAGTCCATTGCAAAATGATTGATTGCATATAAACTGTCTGCAGTTTGTTGTGCGATCTTTTGCGCAGGACTTGTCTCGGTTTCTTCGATTTCAATATTGTATCTCGCAGCCAACCATCTTAAAGCTTCTACATAACTATACTTTTCATGTTCCATCAAAAAAGTGATGGTATTGCCACTCTTGCCACATCCAAAACATTTGTAAATTTCTTTGGCAGGAGAGACCGTAAATGAGGGAGATTTTTCGTTGTGGAAAGGGCAATTGCCTAAATAATTGGTGCCTCTTTTCTTCAATTTCACAAATTCACCCACCACATCAATGATGTCAATTCGGCTGGTAATTTGTTGAATGGTTTGAGACGTAATCATAGGAGCGCGAATTTAACAAATCTTATACTATTCTTGGGTAGAAAACTCCATATCGTCACTATCGAGTAGTTCACGCTCTATTTCTTCCATTTGAACGATATCCCAGGCTTCTGATTCAGTAGGCGTTAAGTTCATCACTTCGCTAAATTCAGTCAAATCTAGGGCGTTTTGTAAGTCATCTGACAAACAACAAAGGACGAAACTGGAATTATTGTCATAAAATACCTCCTGATGCTGGGCTAAAAGGGCCATAATGCTTAAATCCCAGTCTTTTACGGGCTCAAGGTTCAACACAAGGTTCTTAGGGCTCGTTAAGCCTAAATTTTTGACCAAATCATTCAATTCTGGCACGAGATTTGAACTAAGACTAGGGTCGAGCAAGGTTAAAACGGTGAATTTCTCTTTGGTATCTATTTTATATTGCATAACTCATATACTTTAGGTCAAAAATATTCGTTAATCTTGTAAAGCTCGAATAATTTATATGGATAATAATTTTTCAACACAAGTTAAGGAAATCATCTCTTATAGCAGAGAAGAAGCATTAAGATTAGGTAATGATTTTATTGGCGCGGAACACCTTATGTTAGGTCTAATACGTGATCAAGAAAATACTGCTATCAAAGTCTTAAGGCAACTGAATGTCAATTTGGGAGAGTTAAGAAAAGAAATTGAACTAGCCGTGAAGGATAAGTCTGGTAAAAATATTGCCAATATCAATAGTCTTCCATTGACAAAGCAAGCAGAAAAAGTCATTCGTGTGACTGTTTTAGAAGCCAAAGCTTTGAAAAGTCCAATGGTTGAAACAGAGCATCTTTTATTAAGTATTTTAAAAAATAAGGAAAACATTGCTACGCAAATTTTAAATCAATTTGACGTGGATTATGATTTATTCCGCAATGAATTAGGGATGGTAGGTTCTGCACCATCTGCGCCTTCAAGTCCAAGTTCAGAATACCAAGAAGAAGGGGAGGATGATTTTGAAGACGAAAAAGGCAAGGGTGGTTTTGGTGGAGGCACCAAATCTAAACCTACTTCAACAAGTAAATCCAAAACCCCTGTACTCGATAATTTTGGTAGAGACATTACTAAATTAGCAGAGCAAGATGGGTTAGATCCAATTGTTGGAAGGGATGCAGAGATTGAAAGAGTGAGTCAAATATTGAGTCGTCGAAAAAAGAACAATCCAATTTTAATTGGTGAACCTGGTGTGGGTAAGACAGCGATTGTTGAAGGACTCGCATTAAGAATTGTACAACGAAAAGTAAGTCGTGTTTTATTTGATAAAAGAGTGATCTCTTTAGATTTAGCTGCTTTAGTGGCCGGAACCAAATACCGTGGTCAATTTGAAGAGCGAATGAAAGCGATCATGAACGAATTGGAGAAAAACAGAGACGTCATTTTATTTATTGATGAGATTCATACCATTGTAGGTGCTGGTGGCGCAAGCGGTTCATTAGACGCTTCTAATATCTTTAAGCCTGCATTGGCTAGAGGTGAGTTGCAATGTATTGGTGCTTCCACATTAGACGAGTATAGAATGCATATCGAAAAAGATGGCGCATTGGATCGTCGTTTCCAAAAAGTAATCATCGAGGCACCAAGTGTTGCAGATACGATTACTATTTTGAACAATATCAAATCTAAATACGAAGACTACCATAGTGTCATCTATGATCAAGAAGCGATTGAGGCTTGTGTAAAATTAAGTGATCGTTATATGACAGATCGTTTACTTCCAGATAAAGCAATTGATGTATTGGATGAAGTAGGTGCAAGAGTGCATTTGAAAAATATTTCTGTTCCAGAAGATATTGTAGATTTAGAAAAACAAATAGAAGAAGTAAAGAACGAGAAGAATAGGGTGGTGAAAAGTCAACGCTTCGAGGAAGCTGCCAACTTAAGAGACACGGAGAAAAAATTAGGCGAAGCTTTAGATAAAGCAAAATTAAATTGGGAAGAAGATAGTAAGAATAAAAGATTCCCAATCAACGAAGAACATATTGCAGAAGTGATTAGTATGATGACTGGCATCCCTGTGAAGCGAATGGTGGAAGCGGAGACTACTAAATTACGCAAGATGTCAGAGGACATGCGAGATCAAGTGATAGGACAAGAAGAAGCCATTGGAAAAGTGGTAAAGGCCATACAAAGAAATAGAGTTGGATTAAAAGATCCTAAAAAACCAATCGGTACATTTATTTTCTTAGGTCCAACTGGTGTAGGTAAAACAGAATTAGCGCGTGCTTTAGCAAGAAATATGTTTGACTCAGAAGAATCTTTGATTCGTATTGATATGAGTGAGTATATGGAAAAATTTGCAGTCTCTCGTTTAATTGGTGCGCCTCCAGGATACGTGGGTTATGAAGAGGGTGGACAATTGACAGAAAAAGTACGTCGTAAACCATACTGTGTTATCTTATTGGATGAAATAGAAAAAGCGCATCCAGATATTTATAATATTTTATTACAAGTATTAGACGATGGTATTTTGACGGATGGATTGGGTCGTAAAGTGGATTTTAAGAATACTTTAATCATCATGACCTCTAATATTGGCGCACGTCAATTAAAAGATTTTGGAGATGGTGTAGGTTTTGCAACAGCCACAAGAATGGAGCAGACAGATGAGAATAACCGATTTGTGATTGAGAAAGCATTAAAACGTACTTTCTCTCCAGAATTCTTAAATAGAATTGATGACGTAGTGGTATTCAATTCATTGACCAAAGACAATATTTATTTGATCATTGATATCATCATGAAGCAAGTGCTCGCTCGCTTAGTGAACTTAGGGTTAAACTTAGTTTTATCAAGTGCTGCAAAAGAGTTTATTGCTGATAAAGGCTATGATGTGCAATTTGGTGCAAGACCTTTACATAGAGCTATTCAAAAATATATTGAAGATCCATTGGCCGAGGAGATTTTAAATCACTCAGTGAAAGAAGGGGATACTTTAATAGGAGATTTAGACAAGGAAAAATCATTGTTGACTTTTACTTTACAAAAAAAGGAAAAAGAAAAAGCACCTAAAGTACCTAAGGAACCAAAGCAAGAGTAAGCTTTAATCATTTTAAATAGGAAGGCCCCGAATTGTACAATTCGGGGCCTTATTTATTTGAATCTTTAATGTAAATTATTATTTAAAAGCATTTAGGAGGGGGTGCTCCAGCGATAGGTTTTAATATCGAGTCCTGCCAGATCCATCATTCTTGCAACCACCGTCATGGCCACTTCCTCTAAAGTTTTTGGGACACTATAGAAGCTTGGAGTTGCAGGACAGATGATGCCTCCAGCTAATGTTACCGTTTCCATATTGCGGATATGAATTAAATTATAGGGTGTTTCTCTCGCGACAAGAATTAATTTTCTGCGTTCTTTTAAAATCACATCAGCAGCACGGGTCGTCAAATCATCACTTACTCCAGATGCGATCCTTCCTAATGTGCCCATGCTACATGGAACAACAAACATGATATTGTATTGAGCAGAACCAGAGGCAAAAGGGGCATTAAAGTCCATTTTATGGTAAAAGTCAAAAGGATAATTTAGATAATCCTGATTGCCCAGTTCAGTCTCCCAAACTGTCTTTGCATTATCGCTCATAATGATACCAACCGCTTGGTATTGAGAAGGGATTTGCTTTAAGCTATCCAATAAGCATTTTGCATAAATGGCTCCACTGGCTCCTGTAATAGCAATGATGATTTTGTTTGACATAATAGAATAACAAAATTAGGTATTAAAAGTTGACCAACAAATAGATAAAAAAATCCCCTCTAATAGTGCATTAGAGGGGATGGCCTATTAGAGCTAGGATCAATTAGATTTTATACATTTTCTCGTAGTATTCATCTGCCATACGGTTACTATCAAATTGGAAACGAACGTCCTTCATACCATTTTGAGTAATTTGTCTCCAGGTATCTTTTTGATCATAATACATTGGTACAATTTGGTCCTCTAAAATTTTATACATTTCATTTAAATCATATTCATCTTGGGCTTCGGTACTCATATTGGCATAATCTGCTTTAGGCACTACAAAACCATTGTTGCCATGGTTGACAAATTCTGGTATCCATCCATCATCGGTAGAGAAGTTGACAGCGCCGTTCATTGCTGCAGTCATTCCACTTGTACCAGAAGCTTCTCTAGGTACTCTTGGATTATTTAACCAAACATCAGAAGCTTGCTTCATACGCTTACTTAAACCCAATTCGTATCCTACTAAAACAGCTACATTCTTGTAGTTCTTACTTAGGTTCACTAGGTGGTTGAATTGAGAAATAGCTGGATGGTCTACTGGGTAAGGCTTTCCAGCAAATATAATTTGAACAGGATATTTTAAATTAGACAATAATTTTTCGAATCTTTCTAAATCCCATGATAAGAAATCGGCACGCTTATAGCCTGCAAATCTTCTCGCCCAAACAATCGTCAACACATTTGGATCAAATATTTTACCAGTTTGGTCGGCTACAATTTCAAATGCGCGCTTTTTCAAATACCATTTTCTGTCATCAAAACCTTTTTCATCTGAGGCTTCAGCAAATTTGTACAATTGTTTGTCTGCCCAATAACGCCAGTTTTGTGCATTGGTAATATGGTCAATTGGACATATACCTTCATATTTACCCCACATCTCACGACTTACATGTCCGTGTAATTCTGAAACGCCATTTGCCTTTCTTGCAAACCTAAGTGCAGCTAAAGAGTGGTTAAATTGATCATCTTGAATTCCAGTCAATCTTCTTACTTCATCCAATCCTAATCCACAGAAATAGCCCATATTATGACATAAGTAAATATCGTGCTTCTCGTTACCTGCTTCCTCTGGCGTATGGGTCGTAAACACTAGACGCTTTTTAACTTCGTCTAACGACTTATACTTGTTCAATAAATAAAAAGCAGCGGAGAATCCATGCGCTTCGTTTAAGTGGTAGACTTCTGGATTAAAATTTAATTCGTCGATTAATTTTGCACCACCCACACCCAACAAAATAAACTGCGCCACTTTTGTTGCCACGTTGGCATCATACAAGCGATGTGTGATGGTTTGAGAAACATAGTCATTCTCTGGTAAATCAGAACTTAATAAAAATAAGGGGGCACTGCAAAAAATATTAGGTGCTAAATAATATGCTTTTACCCAGACTGGATGGTCATGGATTAAAATTTGATATTTAATGCCAGTATCTTCTAAGAAGCTATACATCTTCTCCATAAAAGTAACTTGCAATGTTTGGTCTTGGTTTCTTGATTGATCATAGTAGCCATATTTCCATAGCATACCAATACCTATCATATTTTGATTTAATTCAAAAGCGCTTCTTAAATGGGAGCCTGCTAAAAAACCTAGACCGCCACTATAAATTTTTAAAGGCTGGTGGATGGCGAACTCCATGGAGAAATAAGCCGCTTTTTTGGAATACTTTTCATTAATAGGGTAAGGAACTTGGAAGTTTCTAAAAGACATGTTTTTGATCTTTGGTTAATTTGACCCACAATATATCCTATTTGCCTTTAAATTTGGTCTCAGGCAAGCCTAGTGTGAATAACAATCGTTTGCAATGGCAGAATGTGGATTATTTCTTAATCTTTGGCTTTCTTTTTTTATCATAGCTATCATTAAAGTAGCAGGTCATGTTTCTATGATTACCGCAATTTCCATCTTCCTTAATTTTTATGACATTCCCAGTAATAGTGAATTGAATGGTACAAGGATCACCTTTCTCAGAATAAGTGGCTTGATTTTTATTAAAATTCAACAGGCCTTTAAGTTCACCAACACAAGTGCCTTCTTTCTTTTCAAAATGTAAGAAGAATTGGTATTTATTGGCATTGCCAAAATCTCTTAGTGCAATAAAATTCTTTTTATCTCTAGCATAGTCTCCACTATAAGTATTCAGCGTAGGCAATGTGTCAATTGGATTTAAAATGGCTTTTTGTTCTGGCTTAATATTGGCATCCAAATAAATCAATCTAAATCCTTGATCGGTATAGGCCCATCCTTTTTTTTCATTGGTGAGCCCCTGCTCAGGGTCTAATTTATTTTCTTCTATTAAAAAGGTAGGTTCTTTATTAATCAATAATGTTTTACCATAAAATTGCGAACCTTTTTGTATGAGATCAAATTGAGTCAACATATGGTAGCCTAAGAAAACATTTTTCTTACTAAAAGCAATGACAGATACCGTTTGTTTTTTGGCATCCTTATTATTTAATAATAAATAATATTCTGTTTCTTTTTCAATTTTACCAACTGCAAAAATGGATGCATTTTTTAAAAGCTTAGGAGCAATTACATCCACTACAGAATCAGGCAAAAATTGTTCCAAGGCTTTTCTGCCAATTTTGATCGTATCTGTGAAAGCGACTAAATTGGTATCATTGATTCGAATGGGCAATTCAATATTTTTGAAAGCGGCATTAAAATCATTTATTTTTAAAGGGGTATTCCCAGAAAGGTCTGTTTTTGTTTCAGCACACCCAATCAATGCCAATAGGATCAAAAGATTACTTAGATAGCGCATGGCACTCTATTTTTTGCTAAAATAGGCAACAATATGCCTTTAACAATGGGTTTATAGTTAAATTTACATTCAATTATGTTTCATAAATCCTTAGATCAACTGCATGAGTCTGTTCCAGTAAAAAATAAAACTGGATGGAGACGGTTATTTGCCTTTATTGGGCCAGCTTATTTAGTCAGCGTGGGTTATATGGATCCCGGAAACTGGGCGACCGATTTACAAGGGGGTGCTGCTTTTGGATTTCAATTAATTTGGATTTTATTACTAAGTAATATCATGGCCATCCTGCTTCAAAGTTTAAGCGCAAGATTGGGCATTGTTAGGCGTTTAGATTTGGCACAAGTGAATAGAGAGACCTATCCTAAATTTGTCAATTTTTGTTTATACCTACTTGCAGAGTTGGCTATTGCAGCCACCGATTTAGCCGAAGTATTGGGGATGGCGATTGGTATTAAATTATTAACAGGCTTACCCCTAATGTATGGTACCATTATCACTGTGACAGATACTTTTTTATTCATGTTATTACAACGGTATGGGATACGTAAAATGGAGGCTTTTATTTTTGTTTTGGTGGCCACCATTGGAGGCAGTTTTCTTGCAGAAATGATCATTGCAAAACCTGATTTAATTGGTGCAGCAAAGGGATTAGTTCCTTCTGCATTATCACCTGCAGCATTGTATATTGCAGTGGGTATGATTGGGGCCACTGTGATGCCACATAATTTATATTTACATTCTGCACTTGTTCAAACTAGAAAAATAGAAAGAACAAGTGCGGGCATTAAAAAATCACTCTGGTATAATTTTATTGATAGCGCAATTGCTCTTAATGCAGCTTTTTTTGTGAATGCTGCAATTTTGATTTTAGCGGCTACTGCATTTTATCAAACGGGCAATCAATCTATCGCTAAGATAGAAGAAGCACATGCTTTATTAGCACCTTTATTGGGTTCAAAATTAGCACCTATTTTATTTGCTGTCGCCTTAATTGCAGCTGGACAAAGTTCAACGGTCACGGGTACCTTATCTGGCCAAATTGTGATGGAAGGGTATTTAAATCTTAGGTTAAATCCTTGGATCAGAAGACTACTTACAAGACTAGTTGCCATTGTGCCTGCAGTATTAGTGATTGGGCTAATGGGAGAAGGCAGGGTGGATGAGTTGCTTGTTTTTAGTCAAGTCATTTTGAGTTTGCAATTAGGATTTGCCGTGATTCCCCTCATTCACTTTGTGAGTGATAAAAGCACAATGGGTGAATTTGCCATCAAATCTTGGGTTAAAATTTTAGCATGGTTGGTGGCGAGTATTTTAGTCTATTTGAATGCCAATCTAGTATTTGATTTTGCTAAGGCTTTTCTAATTGGACCAACTCCTTTTTTGATTAAGCTGCTACTTGTTTTATTGATTCTTTTCTTTTTTGCGTTGTTATTGTATATTATTATTTTTCCAATGATTCAGTCAAAGAAAAGACAAGAAAGAACAGCATTGCATGGTGCAGCTGTGGAATTAGATTGGACCAAAGCAGCACCCATTGACAGGATTGCGATTGCTGTAGACTTCAGTTCTGGAGATGCCAATTTAATTAAATCTGCTATTTCGCAAGCCCATGCTGGAACAGAATTGATTTTGATTCATGTAGTAGAGAGCGTGACAGCAAGTTATTTTCAAGAAATAAGTGATGACGAAGAATCTAGAAAGGATAAAGAAAGACTAGAATTATATGCGGCCACATTGAGTGAAAAAGGATATAAGGTTCAATTTGTTGTTGGCTATAAAAACAGGGTCAAAGAGATTGTTCGCATTGTAAACGTTACAGACGCTCAGCTTTTAGTGATGGGCGCGCATCATCATTATGGTTGGAAAGATTATTTCTTTGGAGAGACCATTGAATCAGTGCGACATAAAGTAAAAATCCCTGTGTTGATTGTGCAACAAGCTTCTTAATATTCTGGGGCCTATTTATTAGCTACATTTAGTACATTTGCAGACAAAATTTCAAACATATGGGACAAAAAATTAAAGTTATTAATCCAGTTGTAGAATTGGATGGAGATGAAATGACAAGAATCATTTGGAAATTCATTAAGGATAAATTGATTTTACCTTATCTAGAATTAGATATTAAATATTATGATTTGGGTATGGAGTATCGTGATGAAACCAATGACCAGGTGACGATTGATGCTGCCAATGCAATCAAGCAGTATGGTGTTGGAATTAAATGCGCAACCATTACGCCAGACGAGCAAAGAGTACAAGAGTTCAAGTTAAAACAAATGTGGAAGAGCCCTAATGGCACCATCCGTAATATCTTAGATGGTACGGTATTTCGTGAGCCAATTGTTTGTGCAAATGTGCCACGTTTAGTGCCAAACTGGACAGCGCCAATTTGTATTGGACGTCATGCATTTGGAGATCAATACCGTGCAACAGACTTTGTTACAAAAGGCAAAGGAAAATTAACAGTCAAGTTTGAAGGGGAAGATGGGACTGTGCAAGAATTTGAAGTATTTAATTTTAAGGGAGATGGTGTGGCATTGGCTATGTACAATACAGATGAGAGTATCTATGGATTTGCAAGAGCTTGTTTTAACCAAGCTTTAGCAAAAAAATGGCCTTTGTATTTATCAACAAAAAATACCATCTTAAAAAAGTATGACGGTCGTTTCAAAGATATTTTTGAAGAAGTGTATCAAAATGAGTTCGTCACAAAATATGCAGATGCTGGTATTACGTATGAGCATCGTTTGATTGATGACATGGTAGCGAGTGCTCTAAAATGGAATGGTAATTTTGTATGGGCTTGTAAGAACTATGATGGTGATGTACAATCTGATACGGTAGCACAAGGATTTGGCTCATTGGGTTTAATGACATCTACTTTAATTACACCAGATGGTAAAGTGATGGAAGCAGAAGCTGCACACGGTACGGTGACACGTCACTTCCGTGAGCACCAAAAAGGAAACAGAACTTCTACCAATCCTATTGCATCTATTTTTGCTTGGACAAGAGGTTTAGAATTTAGAGGTCAATTGGATAATAACCAAGAATTGATTCGTTTCTCTAAAGCATTAGAGGAAGTGTGTGTGGAGACAGTTGAGTCTGGTATCATGACAAAAGATTTAGCAGTATGTGTGCACGGCAATAAAGTGAAGCACGGTGACCACTATGTATTCACAGAAGAATTCTTAGATGCATTGGACTCTAATTTGCAAAAGAAGCTAGCTAAATAAATATAGCAAGCCCTTTTTGCAACTCTGTTTTATTTTAAATTTTCTTCGAAAATTTTGGCAAAAGAAATTGGCTAAATAATTAAGAAATAAATTTAGAAATAATACAAATTCTCTCCTCGCTCTGCGCAGTGCTCGAAAGCTCGTCTAGCATTAGTATTATTGTCTAAATTAAACATATAAAAAAGCCCGGTAGTTAATTACTATCGGGCTTTTTAGTGAAACCTTGAGGGGTTTGCAAATTTTTCTTAGTTTGTCTTTGCTTTTGGCGTTTCTTTTTTCATTTCAGCACATTTGCCATCTTTCATACATTTTTTATCACACTTATGTGCTTTTGTTTCTTTCTTACAATCTTTGCAATCTTTCTTACCACAATTTGCAGAAGCGGTGTTTGCAGCTAATAATAATACAGATGCAAATAATACGGTAGCTAATTTTTTCATGATGTTATTTTTAATTGTTATGTTTTCTTTAAATACTAAGTGCAATTTACGGAATCCATTAGAAATAGGTATGTCTTGCACTATGATTTTGCTCAGTATTCCGTTAAATCTATTAAATGGCTGTTAAAATGGTTATTTCAATACTTCTAATATAGGCTTCCCAATTGACCCGCTTGGCATCTGAATGCCTAGAAGGGTAGTGATAGTTGGCGCAATATCAGTCATATAATTCACTGAATTAACTTGACCTTTTTTGATGCCATTACCATACCATAGCAATGGAATATGGGCATCGTAATTATAAAAAACGCCATGATTGGTTCCAGTGGCATATCCATCCATATAACCCGATTTAGTCACAATGAACATATCGCCACTTCTCTGAGGACTATATCCATTGACAATGCGCTCTCTTAGTTGCTGTGGCAATGCAGCAGTCGCCGCATTACGAGCATCAATCACTTGTAAAATTCCTGGCTTTTGCTCTAAATAACGACTAACTAATTGAAGCATTTTATCCTGCGTCACCCCAAGGCTATCCATTAAAGGGTGGTTGAAATGAATATTGTATTCTCCAATTGCGGAGATTAATTTTTCACTCAAGCCCTGCTTTGATAACCATTGTCCCAATTCTTTTTTCAATCCTGCTTCACTGATTAGGCCACCAGGAATTTGGTGCTTTTTAGCAAATTCAGGAATAGTAGCTACAGCATGGTCTGCTGTTAAAAAGACGGTGTAATTATTTTTTCCTACTTGTTGATCTAAGCTTTTAAATAACTGCGCAATGACCGCATCAAGCTTGATATAACTATCTAGGGTTTCCCAAGAATTAGGACCAAAAGAATGACCAATATAATCGGGAGAAGAAAAGCTGATAGCCAATAAA
>CAMBDE010000044.1 GCA_945865295.1 Chitinophaga pinensis
TTTTGGTTTTTAGCAGCTTGAATCACCCACTGTCTATGCTTACGGTTACCCACTAAATACATTTTAATGTACTTGGTATTGTAATACTTACTGTATTGTGCTAGCACAGATTCTGCTTGTGCTGAGTCTTTCAAATTATAAGACCAATAACCCACACCAGGTCCAGTTGAATAGACTCTTGGGCCTACCATTTTACCTGCTTCTACTAAATCACTATAGGTTAAAACGTCCGTAGTTGCAGTTTGTGGATCACGTGTTGTCGTCACACCATACGCTAAATTGGCTGCATAAATCCACACTTGATTTTTATGGATGCCCCAGCTAGGCCACATATGTGAGTGCGTGTCTATGAATCCTGGCACCACTGTTTTTCCTGCAAGGTTGACGCGCTTAGCGCCGGCAGGCACTTTCAATGAACCAGATTTGCCAACAGCTTGAATTCTATTTTTTACAATTAAGATGTCTCCGTTATTGATCACTTGATCTCCATTCATTGTAATGATTCTTGCATTGGTTAACAACACTGTTGTGCTAGGCATATCATTTTCATAATACACTTTTACCCAAGTCTCACTCGCTTTATATTTTGGTGCTTCTTTTTTATCGTCTTTTTTAGCAATATTGGTGCTGTCTTTTTTAGTCGTATCTTTTTTAACAGCAGCTTCTAATTTTTTTGCAGCAGCTAAGCTATCATCAAAAGCATAAGCAGCATCTATATCATATGTGAAATGTGCTGCGCCTAAACTCCAATGAATGGTTTTGCCATCTGCTTGCCAGCTAGGAAATTCTCCACCAATTTCAGTTAACAATTTACTAGGGAATGCGGCATTTTTAGCATCTGCCACAGAGATGGAAACTGATTTACCAGATTTTGGAATGGTCACAAAATAAATATTGTTATTCACTTGTGCAATTGCAGCAGATCCCTTTGGTGATAATAAAATATTGTTGGCATTAGATGGAGGATTGTTTTCTTTTGCAGCATCATCTTCGTCCATCACTTCTGGAATGACACAAGGGTCAGCCAATGGTTTTCCGCGATGTTCGGGAACACTTCCGAAAGTAGTAATACCAGAAATTTTTGCAATTTCTTTTTCGTCACCACCATCCCATTGAATTGAAATCAATCTACCACGATTGTTTAAATAAATACGATCATCGTTCATTGCAAAATGCGGGTTGTATCTTCCGTTGGCTTTATCAATAATTTTTTCATTGCCAGTGGTCAAATCAATCCAAGCCAATTCATCTTCTGCGTCATCATAACTAGGTTCAATGGCATCCTTGAATTTTTGAGCGCTGGTTTTATTATAAATTAATTTTTTACCAGTTGGATCAATTGCAAGACCTTGGTACAAAGCATTTTCTTTTGAAATAATTTTTTCTGAATTATTATTTAAATCAATGAAACGAATATTGCCACCATCAGGATTCCAAGTGGTAAAGTAAATCCCGTTGCCATCAAGATTCCAAATTGGTTGTGCTTCGGTGAAATCATTCTTTGTTAAACGCTTTGGTGTACCGTTTGGATAGTCCATTACATACAATCTATTCAATACTGTAAAGGCCAATTGCTTTCCGTTTGGAGAAGGCACCGCATCTCTTATTTGCGTTGCCATTGTTGCAGCTGTATCCTTGATAGGATATTTAAATAAAACTTCAGGTCCCATTTCAATTTTTGCATCCACTGTATATGGAATCGAAGTCTGTGCGGCAGATTCAATATCAATCTTATTTATTTTTCCACCGTAAGATGCCAATAAATATTTACTATCAGGCGTGAAACTCATTGCAGGCAATACACCCATCACAGCAATAGATTCTTGATCATCTCTTTGTACAGGATAGGCCAACCAAGCTTCTTCACCTGTTGCTAAATTTCTTTTAACCAATCCAGTTTTATCTTCAAAACGAGATCCATACACCAACCATTTTCCGTCTTTAGACAATACTGGTGTAAACGCAGATCCATATCTAGATGCAATGGTTCTGGTGGTTCCCTTTTCTCTATCATACACACCAATACTATATTGTGGTAACATGGCGTTGTAGTTCCAAGCGCCATTGCGTGCACTATAATAAATATAACGACCATCTGCACTCACGGCAGGATCAATTGTTTTTAAGGTAGCGGGTGCTTCAATCAAATTCGTTCCTGCACCACCGTTTTTATGCATCAAATACAATTTAGTATTACGACGACCTTTTGTATACACGATATAATTTCCGTCTGGTGTATACACAGCACCTGGATAATTATTATTTTGTTCTTCAGTTAAAGCAACGGTATCTTTTTTCTCTAAATCGATGTACCAAATATTTTCAGCACCAGAGCGGTCAGATAAAAAAAGAATGCGTTTACCATCTGGACTAAAACTTGGATGGTTATCATAAGCCATCCCTTTAGTAATAGCAGTCGCATTTCCTCCTTCCATTGGGATGCTATAAATATCACCCATCAAATCAAATAGTATGGTTTTTCCATCAGGACTAACAGCCAGTGAAGTCCAAGTACCTTCATTGGTTGTAAAGTCAATCGACCTAGTAGCTTTTAATGGTAATCCTTTAAATTGACTAAAACTAGTGCTGTCTTTTTTTGGACTTTTTTTGTCCTGTGCTTGTGAACTGATTAAACCAAGCCCCAAGAAAAGTGTCAAAGTAATTATTCTCATAATGGTTATTTTTTGAAAGTTACATCAATCCAATAGTACCCTAAAAAAAATGAAATAATTGGAGAGCGCCGTTCATCAAATATTTCGGTAATTTTAACTAAAAATTTAGGTAGGAATTGGCCTTAATGCCTTAATTTCGGTAACTCAATCGTATCTTTTCAGTATGAACAAACAAAAATTGGGGCAATTTATTTTTATAAGTTGCTTATTATTAATTGGTTATGTTGGTTTCGCACAAAATTTGACCATTCAAGGCACTTTAAAAGATAGTATTGCGGGTCGAGCCCTTAATTCCGCTACGGTTTCTTTGGTCTATGCAAATGACTCTTCCTTGGTTAGTTTTTCAAGAACGAATGAAGCCGGGGTGTTCAATTTTAAAAATCTGACTTCCGGATCCTATTTGATTTCAGTTTCTTATGTAGGGTATATACCTAAATGGGTGCCTGTTTTAACTGGAACACAAAAAATAGTAGAGATGGGTGTGATTTTTATGAATGATGTAAATAGTATGTCCACAGTGACAGTCACTGCGCGCAGACCGCCAGTTGTCATCAATGGAGATTCAGTTGAATTTAATACAGAAAATTTTAAGACTGCACCAAATGCGGTGGTGGAAGATTTATTAAAAAAGATGCCAGGCATGGAAGTGGATAAATCTGGGGGTATTACTGTCAATGGAAAAACAGTCACCAAGGTTTTTGTGAACGGAAAAGAATTTTTCAGTGGGGATCCTAAGATGGCCACTAAAAATTTACCTGCAGATGCAGTAGATAAAATTCAAGTATACGATCGTAAATCCGATCAAGCTATGTTCACGGGCATTGATGATGGTTCAGAGGAAACTGCGATTAATTTAAAATTAAAAAAAGACCGAAACAAATCCACTTTTGGGAAATTAAGTGGTGGCGCTGGAACACCAAATGTATTTGATGCACAAGGCAATGTGAATGTGATTAATAATGACGAGCAATTTTCTGCCATTGGTGGTGCAAACAATACCAATAGACAAAACTTTTCGAACCGAAACATAGTTAATTTTTCTGGAGGCGGAGGTGGAAGACCAGGTGCTGGAGCAGGTGTCACCGTCAATTTTGGAGGTGGTTCTGGTGAGACGGATGCCAATGCGCAAGGTATTGCAGAGACTTATTCTATAGGGGGTAATTATTCAAATTTATTCAACGATAAAAAAACCGAATTCAACGCCAATCTTTCTGTAAGTGATGTTACAAGAAACAATAATAGTAGTTCTTTTACTCAGAACCTTACGCCCGGCAATGCATTCAATAGAATTTCTAATTCCAATTCAATAGCAGGAAATAAACAACAAAATTTTGGAAGCACAATTGATCATAAAGTAACCGACAATTTTTCATTTAGGTTTACACCAAGCATAGGTTTGCAACAAACTACTAATTA
Source organism: Chitinophaga pinensis (assembly GCA_945865295.1). Classification (GTDB taxonomy): domain Bacteria; phylum Bacteroidota; class Bacteroidia; order Chitinophagales; family Chitinophagaceae; genus Sediminibacterium; species Sediminibacterium pinensis_A. The sequence goes on from CAMBDE010000044.1 coordinate 4,089, forward strand.
TAGCGAAGACTCAACACAAACCTATTTAACAAATGGTAGCTTGCTTAATAGTAATACCACAATTGCTTCAAGCGCTTCTGACGCGGTCAATGCGGCAAGCACTTTATTATTAAGAAAAAAGTTTGCTAAAAAAGGACGAACCATTTCATCCACAATTACACAAAGTTTTAATCGTTCTAATTCAACTGGAAATCAATTTACAGAGCAGTTAACTTATAATAAAAATGTACTTACGAATGATTCAATTTTAGATCAACAAAATACGCGTAAGGGAGAAAACACAAGCTATTCTGCTAATTTAATTTATACAGAACCATTGGGTAAAAAATCATTATTAGAATTCAATAGTTATATTAGTAAAAGTATTGGTTCCTCAAGTAGGAAAATTTATGACTATAATAGCTTGACAGATGACTATGGCAATTTAAATACACGTTTAACCAACGAGTTTAATAGCGAGTATACTTATTCTGGTGGAGGCATGAGCTATAGGTCTAATCAAAAGAAATATAATTTTGCTACTGGAGTTTCTATACAAAATGCAGTACTAAATGGTGAGAATATCAGTTTAAAAACAAGACTGAGTCAAAGTTTTCAAGACATCTTGCCTAATGCTACTTTCAGGTACAACTTCTCTCAAACTAAAAATTTTAATTTAGATTATCGTACCTCAACCAATCAGCCTTCTATCACCCAATTGCAACCGGTATTGGATCAAAGCAATATCAACAGACAGTCTATAGGTAATCCTGATTTGAAAAGAAGCTATGTACATAATTTGAATATTCGTTTTTTCAGTTCTAAGATTTTAGCAGGTAAAAGTTTCTTTTCTACGTTGAACGCGTCTACTACAAATAATTCGATCGTCAATTATGATAGCGTTTTACCAAATCGTACAATTCTTACAAGACCTGTCAATGTCAATGGAGCCTATAGAATCAATGGTTCTATGAATTATGGCTTTGGTATCAAAAAATTAAAATCTAGACTTAGTTTTGGCTTAAACGCAGGCTTGAATAATAATATCTCTTATGCGAATGGCTTATTAAATACCATTGTGACAAAATCTACTGGTCCAAGTATGTCGTATACATATATTGTAGATGATGTCATCGATATCAATTTGACTGCTCGTTATTCCTTTAGCAATACAAATAATGCAATAAATCCAACTTTGAATACCAACTTTTTGACAAAGGTTTTTGGTGCAGACATGACCAATTACTTGCCATTCAACATCGTATTGAATCAATCCTTCAACTATGCCATTAACACTGGTCGAGCCGAGGGATTCAATACAGCAATACCAATTTGGAATGCAAGTTTTTCTAAATTTTTCTTGAAAAACAAGAGAGCAGAAATTAAGATGAGCGCTTTTGACTTATTGAATAAGAATATTGGTATTAGCAGAAACGTATCTCAAAATCAGATTGTGGATAGATCTTATAATGTAATAAGTCAATATTTTTTATTGAGCTTTACATATAGTTTACAAAAATCTGGATTAGGCGGTGGCGCAAGAGCAGGTGGCATGATGATTAGAATGTAAAATCACTTAGTTTTAGTAGTATAAAAAAGTAGGATCATTTAAAATAAAGTAAAATTTCATTTATGAAAAAAATACAATTAGTACTTGGATTGTTGATTGCATTAACAACTGTAACTACATCAGCTACGGCGCAAATGAAGGAAGGAAAAATTAGTTATGAGCGTAAAATCAATATGCACCGTAACCTACCTGATCCTCAAATGAAGTCGATGGTCCCAGAATTTAGAACTGACAAATTTGAATTAATTTTTAATGAGTCTGTAAGCTTATTTAGATCAGTGGTGGATGATGAAGCACCCGATCCGTTTGCAAATGCTGGCGGTGGAGGCGGTGGCGGTATGCGCATGGCCTTTAGAATGCCAACTGCAAATACCTATACTGATCTTGCAAAACAAACGCAATATGAAGAGCGCGCATTTTTTGAAAAAGAATTTTTAATTATTGATTCCTTAAAGCAATACAAGTGGAAATTATCAGAGGAAACAAAAACCATTGCTAAGCAATTATGCAAAAAAGCCACTACGATGATTACGGCACCTCAGATGCGTATGCGTGTTAGCATAGGCGGTGGTGGGAACAATACCGATACAACAGCGAATACACCAAGAGCACCAAAAGAAACTGAATTGGTGGTTTGGTATGCGGAGAATATTCCAGTGTCTTTTGGCCCTGATAATTATAGTGGTTTGCCAGGCGTGATTATGGAAATAGACCAAGATAATGGCACTACAGTTACCACTGCTGTTGAAGTGAGTGCGAAGTATCCAAAAAAAGAATTGGTTGCACCCACTAAGGGCGATAAAATGAATAGAGCGCAATTCCAAGAAAGTATGCAGAAGCTCATGCAGGATATGCAAAGAGGCGGCGGCGGAATGGGCGGAATGAGAATCCGTGTAGGAGGTAATTAGTCTCTATTTAATCATCTCATTGATCAATTATCCTTCGAGATAGATTTTAAAAAAAGGGGACGCAACCGCGTCCCCTTTTTTTATGGTATCAAATTCCATCTCCAACCAAGTGCGAATGTTCTATTGTCCCCTAAATAATAAGCATAGGCATTGTTACCTCGTACACTAAAGTTTTTGGTCGCCATGGAGGCATAAAATTGATCAGTCAAGTTCAAGCATTGCAACCAGAACTCGTGTTTTTTCATTGTATAATTGATCCTGAGGTTGAGCACATCAAAACCTGAGTAACGAGTGGCATTGATTTCGTCCATAAAATAACCAGACTGGTGTTGCCATTCTATAGAGGAGCTTAAAGCACTATTCCATTGACTTAATAAAGTGAGGTTACTAAAAAAACGAGGTGCTGCCACCATTTCTTTATTGCTAATATCTGTGCCTTTTAAAATGGTATTGACATAAAAGTGCTTGGCATTGCTACCATTAAAATTGATCTGCAATAGTTTGCTAAAATTATATTTCAGTTGGTATTCTATTCCATAGTGTTTTGTTTGTCCTGTATTTTGATTCAGGTTCACGCCGTCTGCTTGTCGGACAGATATAATTTCATTGCGACCATTCAATTGGTATAAAGACCATTCGAAATAACCATTGGGGATACTAAGCCAAGATCCAATTTCATAATTCGAAAAACTTTGCGGTAACAAATAAGGCACACGAATGGCATTGTAAATTTCTGTGATTTGTGGCGGGACAAAACCCTCGCTATAATTTACATACCCTCCCCAATTTAATTGATTGTATGTTAAACCAATTTTAGGTGCCCAGTTGGTGAATACATTATTTGAAGTGGGTGTTCCAGTAGCTAATTTATTTTTAAATTGATAATTAAATTGGTCGTACCTCAATGTGGCATTGACGCGTAGGCCTGCAGTAATCGGCTGAATCCAATTTAAATAGACTGCTTTGTTATAAATAGTTGTTGCATAGTTGGTAATCAAACTGTCAATAGCTGGTCTTGTAAACCTTATAAATTTATTAAGCGTCGTGTCTTTAAAAATATCAATATAGTTAGCTACTAAACCTTGTTTTGTTGCATCCATGTAACCACCTAGTAAAATTTTTGATTTGAATTTCTTTACATTCATCTGATGTTGTAGATCAAGTACGTAGGCATCAAAATGATTTGAATTAATCTGCCCTCTAAACTTAGTTGGATTGGTACTTGCAGCAATTAAGTAAGCTGGATTTTGATCCATGGTATTCCCGCGGTATAATAGGTTCACTGTTGTTTTCTGTGTTGTACTCCATTCATAGGATAAGTTTTGTCTAACACGAAACAAGTCCAGTTTTCGATAAGTAAAGCTTTGCTGTGTGGTATAATTTCTTGCCTGAAATTTTAAGCTATCTACCGTCCCAGTCATTTGTCCATCATAATGAATGTATTGCAGTTGTTGGTATCCTGTCCATTTTTTCTTAAATGTAAAATCTCTTTTTATGCTCAAAGCCGTTTTAGTATAATCACTGTATTCGAGTTGTCCATTTTTTTGTCCTATCTGACTAAGGTTCATTGACCATCCAGATTTGTTGCCTGCTTTATTCCATAATAAGTCGGTTTTTAAGAGTCCATTGTTATTGATATGATTGCTAATAGACAATTGATTTTTGATGGGTCTAGGTGCGTGTATAAAATTAACCACCCCACCAATGGCTTCTGCGCCATACAATGCAGAGGCAGGTCCCTTAATCACTTCGATTTGCTGAATGGCGGCCGTATTGATTTCGATCAGGGCATTGTTGCTAAATAATCCGCTTGTTCTAATTGGCAGACCATCCTCTAGGTAGAGGTATAATCCTTTTAAAGAAACTGGCTGTCTGATAGACATCATATGTTGTTCGTTCCCAATGCTTGGCATAAAGACCCCACTCACCTTATTCAATAAAAAATCTATTCTTACTGCTTTGGCTTCTTGAATCTGCTGCTTGCCCAATACACTTATCGCAATGGGAGATTCAATTCTTTTCTCTTTTGATTTATTGGCAGTGACAATCACCGTTTGCAAACTCGTATCAGCTAATTTGATTGAATTTTCTTGGCTGGAGGCTATAATAGGCGTAGAAAGGGATAAAAAAAGAAAAAACTTAAAATGAATTTGCATAGATGCAAATTTAGTAGTTAATTTATTCTAGATTCATAATCGCATCAAGATTTTATTCATTTTAATGACACCCAATATGAAAGCTTTGATCATTGCAACCACAGTATTCTTTTTTGTTCTAAACGCTCAGGCTCAAGTATGGTTTGTCCAAAAACAAGCGCTTACAATCAATGAAGTATTGAATGATAGGATAGACAATTTGTTGCCTAAATTAATGGATGAAGCCAATATCGATTGTTGGCTTATTAGTTCAAGAGAATACAACGAAGACCCCATCTTAAAAACCTTTTTACCTGCAGAATGGCTTTCTGCTAGAAGGACAACCATATTGGTTTTTTATAGAGATAAAAAAAATGAAAGCATTCATAGTTATGCCGTAGCAAGGTACCAGGTAGGCAAGCGTATTCAAGCTGCATGGAATCCCGAGAAAGAGCCCAATCAATGGAAAGCGCTTTCAAAACTGATTGATAGTTTAAACCCTAATCAAATTGGCTTAAACACTTCTATGGATTATGGACATGCAGATGGATTGCATTTGACAGAGTTCAACGAACTTAAAAATGCAATGTCGCCTAGTCAATTGAATAAAATTGTATCTGCCCAAAAATTAGGTGTTGCTTGGCTAGAAACAAGAACAGAAAAAGAAATGGCCTTGTATCCAATCCTACTTGCTATTTCCCATCAAATCATCAAGGAAGGATTTAGCAATCAAGTGATACAACCCAATCAAACTAGTACCAATGATTTGGTTTGGTGGTTCAGACAAAAATTAATTGATCTTGGATTATCAACATGGTTTCATCCATCAATTGAAATTCAAAGAAGGGTGAGCAATGAAAAAGATGCCATCATTCGCCCTGGGGATTTATTGCATGTAGATTTTGGAATCAGTTATTTAAGACTTAATTCGGATGTGCAAGAACATGCTTATGTGTTATTACCAAATGAAAAAGTAGCACCCGATGAATTAGTTGCTGCATTCAGTAAGACCAATAGACTGCAAGATATTTTAACAACCAATTTTAAAACTGGTAGAACAGGTAATGCAATTTTAGCTGCTTCAATTCAGCAAGCAAAAGCAGAAGGAATCCAACCAAGTATCTATACACACCCAATCGGATTCCATGGCCATGCAGCAGGCACAACGATTGGTATGTGGGATATGCAACAAGGAGTGCCAGGCTCGGGTGATTATGCAATGCGTCCAAATACATGTTACTCGATTGAATTGAATGCCACACATACTATTGCGGGATGGAATAAACCTGTAAGAATTGCATTAGAACAGAATGGTTATTTTAATGGAACAAGTTTTGAATACCTTGACGGCCGTCAAAAAACTATACACTTAATTCAATAAAAAAAAGGCGCTACATCTGTAGCGCCTTTTTTTATCATTCCGTTATCACCTATTCGGTTTTTATATTATCCCAAAAAGAACTTTACAATAAAATAAGTGATGGCTGCGAGTATAGCACTCACTGGAATGGTTAATACCCATGCCCAAAGTAAATTGGTTGTTACACCCCATCTTACTGCGCTTAATCTTTTTGTTGCACCAACACCAATAATGGATCCAGTGATGGTATGTGTTGTTGAAACCGGGATACCCATCTGTCCTGTGAAGAATAAGGTAAATGCACCAGCTGTTTCAGCAGCAACACCCTCTAGAGGAGTCACTTTAGTAATTTTAGAGCCCATTGTTTTAACAATCTTCCATCCACCACTCATGGTACCTAATCCAATGGCAAGGTAACAGGCTACCGGAACCCAACCTGGAAGAGATGCAAAATCTTGTATCGTACCACTTGCGATTAATGCCGCTCCAATAATACCCATTACTTTTTGTGCATCATTACCGCCGTGACCAATACTGAATGCAGCAGAACTAAATAACTGTAATTTTTTGAACATATTACCTACTGTTAATGCAGTTGGAGTTTTAATTTTTTCAACATATAAGTAGATCAAAATAAAAATAAGTGCTGTACCAAAAATACCATTTACAATCATGGTATTGTCCGCCTTATCTATTTCATCCGCAAAAGCCTTCTCGATATTAAAATTTGCCAACTTCGCTTTTACTTTGTCAATATTTTTAGGTTGTAACGGGTAAATTTGATTGAGAAGTATAACTGTAGAATCAACGGAAATATTACCAGCTAAAAATAGTTTTACGGGCGCTTTGTATTCCTCTGTAATAACTTTAGCAATATCATATTCCTTTTTTGCCGAATCATTTTCAGGCGCTTTGGCTTCTAATACTAAAAAATCGTTTGCGTTTCTTGCTGCATCCTTTAACTTACTTATTGCAATTTGATCCAACCAGCCACTGTCTTTTGCAACTTTTGCAATATAGTTTGCGCTGGTATTATCAAAATTTTCAATGAATGGATGCACGGAATTAAAACTTGCTGTGGCTTTTGTTAATTTCTCTTGTGTAAGCTGTAATTTTTTTGATAGAATAGTATCTGTTTCTCCATACCCATTTAAATTTGTTAATTCAGACTTTAGTGCAGCAACTTCTTTTTTATATTTATCAATACCGTAAAACTTCTCAGCATTTTCGTTCATTTTGCTGTTCTCAAAATAGTCAAACAAAAAAGCTGTCAACAAGGTAGTCACTACAATGATTCCAATACGGAACCATATATTACGCATAATAGTCACAACAGTGATAAACATAGAAGTGACAATACCAATAAGCGGTGCCAAAAAGATAAACAAGATCGTTTTAATAATCGTGTCTGCATCTACAATTTTTGCCCAAGAAAAATGAATCCCTTTAATTGAAAGTGCATGTGCAATGGCTGCTCCAGCAAATCCGCCAATTAAAGTGTGAGAAGAAGAAGAGGGAATACCATACCACCAAGTCAACAAGTTCCAAAAAATAGCAGCTAATATTCCAGAAAAAATCACAGGAAGTGTAATGAACTCTTTATAAACAGTTTTACTAATGGAGTTTGCAACTGCATGGTCTTTAAAAATCCAGAATGCTACTGTATTGAATAAAGCAGCCCAAAGTACCGCCTGAAATGGCGTCAATACTTTTGTTGAAACCACTGTGGCAATGGAGTTGGCAGCATCATGAAAACCATTGATATAATCAAATATGAGCGCAAGCGCTATGATAACAATTAGTAATGTCATTGGAATTAAATTAAGCGTACTTGATGATAATAGACTCAACTACATTTGCAACATCTTCGATTTTATCGGTTGCGATTTCAAGTACTTGGTAGATCTCTCTTTTTTTAATGACTTCTTTAAAATCATTTTCTTGCTCAAATAATTTTTCAATACTCATGTCAAAAATATCATCAGCCTGATTTTCAATACTATTGATTTTAATCATTGCATCTGTCATCTCCTTGATATTCTTCATATTCCGTAAACCTAGAACCACTTTCTTTGTCTCCTGTGTTCCTTGTAAAACCAATTCTGCTAGTTTATGAATACCAGTATCGTTCGGGTTTACTTTATAAAAATTAATTTTTTTAGCAGAAGCATAAATATAATCGGCGATATCATCTAAGGATGTTGCCAAGTAGTGAATGTCTTCTCTATCGAATGGCGTAATGAAGTTTCTACCTAATTCAGTAAAAATACTATGGGTTAAGTCATCGTTTTTATGCTCTAAATTTTCTATTTGGGCTAAAATATTGGCTCTTACATCCACATCTGGTTCGTTTACCATTTCTTTCAATTTGACACCCATTTCGTTTACGTGCTCGGCTACTTCTTCAAAAAGTTGAAAGAAAACCCTGTCTTTAGGTAAGAAAATCTTCATGATTGAGTTAAAATCCATAAAATAAAATTTGATAATGTGAGTGTTGGTAAATTTCCTTCAATTTCCGCTAATCAGGGGGATGCCAATATTACGAAATTGTTAACAAAGGGGGGGGTGGGATTGATAGCCAGTAGGTCATCCAAAGTTTTGAGAATCAATTGAATCATGGCCTAAAATGAAAAGGGGAGCTGGTTACCCGGCTCCCCTATAAAATCCATAGCTTTCCCCCAAAAGCTGAGATAAAATTCTAATTAAAAAAATGAATTAGAAAGTAATAGGTAAAAAATTGAGTGAAGTAATAGGTTATTTCTTACTTTTATATGAATAATAAAAATATACAATAAGTTACTTTCCTATTAATTAATTGAATAACAATGCTTTATAAAATTTTAAAATTTGTTGCTTTTTTAGGATTTTTACTACAAACCAATACCACAAAGGCTCAATTTATACCTTGTGAAAGGGCCTATACCGTATTTTATAACCCATTATTGCAAAAAATAAAGGGGTTAAGTGATTTTAATAGCAATATAATGCTAGGTAAAAGTTCAGATATCTTACCACTTTTAGGTACCAGTTTTGCTCCAAATAGACAGGAATTGAGCAAGCATAATGGTAAAATATACATTTTTTTAGCCCAAACAGGCTTTATTTATCAGATGTCCGAGCCACAAGGCGATAGTGTGGTGTTTAGTAGAATTGACAATACCATTAATATCAACTACAATATTAGTTGTACCAATTTCATTTATAAAGACCAAATCTTCAATTACGGTGGATATGGATTCTGGAACAAATATGGGCATGTAAGAAAATACAATAAAACAGATAAGGAATGGGATATCCAGCCAACCAATATTGAAGTGTTCTCTGCTGATGATTATGATTGGTTTTCGCCCACAGAAGGCAGATTGTATGTGCCTTTTCAAAAAATGGAAAACAAGGGGCTAAAAGATCCAAAATTTAAGGATGGTGGATTTGAATATTCAAGTTACTATTTAGATATTAAAACTTTTGATTGGGTTAAACTTGGAAAACTCTCCAATGAATTAATTAAGTTAATAAATGAAAAGAGTAATTATGGTCATATTCCACATGATAATGGCAGATTTTTCATCATCAATGATGAAGCGTATTTGTTTGATTATAGTCATAATAAAATATACAGGTCAAAAAAGGCGGATCTAAATCAATTTTTTATTCGTAATTCAGGCGACGTAACTATATTTTTTTATAAAGGGACCTATTATAAATATCAACCAGAGTCTCAAAATTTTGTAACATGGGAGATTCATTCAGATGATTTACAATTATTGAATTTTCCAATTTGGGGAAACGATTATACGAACATAATTTTTGTATTTGCGGTATGCATTGTGATCATCATGATTATTTTGTCCATGTGGTTATTTAAGCAAAGTGTAAAAAAGAAAATTGAACAGGCACAGTTGAAAGTATTGAAAACAAAAACAGTCAACCAGGCATTTACAGAAACTGAAACAAGTTTGATTCAATTATTACTAAACGCATACAGAACCAAACAAAATGTAGAAATTGCTGCTATCAATCATGTATTGGGGATTAAAGACAAAAATATTGGCTTACAGAAAAAAGTTAGAAGTGATGTTATCAATGCCATCAATGATAAATATGTATTTATCACCCAAGGCGAAACTAATTTAATAGGTAGCATTCGTAAAGAAGATGATAAAAGGTTCTTTGAATACTTTGTAGTACCTACCGAGGTAAAGACAATGCAAAAAATGATTGAGAAAAAATAATTTTAATTTCTGTGTAGCACATTGAATGCACTAAGCAAGATTTAAATTTGTTTAAAGTTTTTGCACTTATCTAAGCCTCAAAATCATCAAAATAATTTGCCATTCGCAAGATCATTTCAAAATGTCATATGATTGTCAAAATACAATCAATTCTAACTTATTTATGATGATAGCCTAGATAGAACTGCTAAGGAAGTTTGACCTTTGCGTTCTGAATGAAAAAAACATTTTACCTATTCTTAATATTAGGGCTTTTTCAAGCTGTGAAATTATCTGCACAATCCCGTTTTGTAAAAGACACATTAGAGTCTAATGGAGACAGCGTGGTAGTTACAGCTACCAGAACAGAGCGAAAATTAATCAATCTTACCGTTCCTGTGACCATCATCAATGCAAAAACAATCCAACAAAATGGGTCTTTGCGTTTGACGGATATCTTAAAAGAACAAACTGGTATCAACTTGACTAGTGGTTTCGGCTCAGGCATTCAATTACAAGGGCTTAATCCAGACTACACCATTATATTAATCAATGGAGAACCATTGGTTGGACGTACTGCCGGGGTATTGGATTTAAATAGAATCGCTTTAGGGAATATTAAAAAAATTGAAATTGTAAAAGGGCCTTCTTCCAGTTTATATGGTAGCGAAGCCATGGCAGGTGTCATCAATATTATTACCGATGCTACGATGGGCGCGCCACTGACAATGGGACTCAGGTATGGTACCTATAATACAGTAGATGCCAATCTTGAAACTAAATTTCAAACCAGCAATTTTCAATACCAAGGATTTATCAATAGTTACAATACGGATGGATACAGTATTCGTCCCAATAGCAATAGTCGCGTAACCACACCGATAGATAGATATTCAACCACTCAACAAATTAAATGGGATCTAAATAGTAAAACGAATTTTGTCTTGAATACACGTTTAACCAATGAACAAATTCAAAATGAAATTGCAGTAGCCAATAATGGCGTCACTATTTATTCAATTGGAAAAGAAAATATTAAAGATGTAAATGCATCGGCTACAATCAATCATCGTTTTTCTAAAGCTTTAAAAACCAGTCTAAGAACTTATACAACCACCTACGATGCTGTTCAAAATTTGTTAACTATTAACGGACTGCCTTATAGGGATGTATTGAATCATAATTTTAAGCGGGTAGAAAATCAGACCGATTGGAATCTTAATAAAAATATACAAGCGGTCTTTGGCCTTGGCGGGGTTTGGGAAGGTGTGAAAAGTAGTCGTTATGATAGTGAAAAAATAAGGAAGCAAAACGATATTCAATACGCATTTACACAATGGGAGTGGAAGCCATCGGAGCAATTTACTTTAATTGGAGGTCTAAGATTTGATCAAAATAAGCAATTTGCTTCTGCCTATAGTCCTAAGATTTCAATGTTGTATAAGTTGAATCCACAACACCAATTTAGATTCAGCGTTGGTCAGGGTTTTAAAGCACCAGATTTTAGACAACTGTTTTTAGACTTTACCAATGCAGCTGCTGGAAGTTATAGTGTATTTGGTTCTGCGCAAGCACAACAAGTGATTGCCAAATTAGAGGCACTAGGACAAATAGGCAATTTATTTCCCAATTATTATTTATTAAAAGCACTTAAGCCTGAATATTCTAATGGGATTCACTTTACATGGGATTGGAAAATTAATACCCGTTCTGCTTTGTCATTACAATTATTTAGAAATGATATCAAAAATTTAATTGAAACACAGCAAGTAGGTACTTATATCTCAGGTGCTCAAATTTATAGTTATTTAAATATTGGACGCGCCTTTACGACTGGCTTTGAATTAGAAGGACAACATACTATTAATTCAAATTGGTCCCTTAGCGGAGGGTATCAGTATTTACGTACAGGTGATAAAGATCAAATTGCAGATATTAAATCAGGCACAGTCTATACCAAAAATAGCCAAGGCTATAGCAGGATCATGAAATTGAACGAATATGTTGGTTTACCCAATACAAGTAAGCATAAACTACAGGTAAAAGTAAATTATAATTCCCCCAAGGGTTATTACTTGAATGTAAGAGCCATTTACAGAAGCAAGTGGGCTGTTAATAATAATAACGGCAATGAAGTTTTTGATGATGGTGATGTATTTGCTAGTGGCTATGTTGCCATCAACAGTGCTGCTGGCAAATCATTCAAGAATGGTGTTAGCCTTCAGGCAGGTATAGATAATATCTCCAATTATATCGACGCCGCTAACCTGCCTAATTTACCAGGTAGAACATTTTACACCAGCATTAAATATCAATTACAAAAAAATAACAATAAATAAAAAACAATAACACATGAAAATGAATCTAAGAAAAATTGCGATGGGATTAGGACTTTGTATTGCTTTAGTTGCTTGTAGCAAAGAAGAAGAAACAATCGTTGTTCCAGTGAGTGTGAGTACCCGAACAGTGAATGATCTTGCAGCAGATACTGTAACAGGATTAGGTGCTGATGGCAGACCTCAAAGCGCAGGTACAACTACTTATTACAGTTTAGTAGATAACAAAATAATTGCTTCAACAGATGCAGCTTCTACTAAATGGGATATCGCTTTTTCGTCTACTAAAATTTTAGTGAACAGCGGAACAAGTGGTCCAGGATTAGGTGGTGCATTTGTTTTTAAAGGGTTATTTGATGATTTAAA
>CAMBDE010000045.1 GCA_945865295.1 Chitinophaga pinensis
GGTAGAAAGTATTGCTCGTCAACCAGAAGCAGTGAATGATATTCGTTCTAACATGATCGTAATGGCTGCCTTCGTTGAGGCCGTAGCCTTATTTGCGGTGGTGGTTGCCCTATTGGGGAACGGATAATCTATCAAAAGATTTCCAAAAGTATTATAGGCCCTAGCACAGGGCGATGGGCCTATAATTTTTTAAACAAAGCGTTGTAGAAAAAGATTTTAAAAGAAAAGATTGTAGATAAAAGATTTTAAATCATTAAGATAAATTAAGGATTATGTTTTTAGAAATAAACCCATTAGTGTTGCCAGATATCGGATTGGTATTCTGGAATACTGTTGCCTTTCTTGGACTACTTGTTGTATTAGGCAAGTTTGCTTGGAAGCCGATGTTGAAAGCCATCTCTGATAGAGAAAAAGGGATCGAGGATTCTTTAGCCAAGGCGGACAAAATGAAAGCAGATTTAACTGCAATGCAAAATGAAAATGAAGCATTGTTGGCTAAAGCACGTGAAGAAAGAGCTGGCATGATTAAAGATGCCAAAGAGACAGCCGATAAAATGGTTACGGATGCAAAAGATAAAGCGAAGCAGGAATATGAGCGCATTATCAGCGATGCACAAGTAGCGATTACGCAACAAAAAAATGCTGCATTAACTGAAGTAAAAAATCAAGTAGGCAGTTTGGTGGTAGAAGTTGCAGAAAAAATATTAAGAAAAGAGTTGTCTAATAAAGCAGAACAAGAAAGCTATATTAAACAAATTGCTGAAGGAGTTAAGTTAAATTAAAAAGTAAGAAATGCCCAATGTACGTTTAGCAGGAAGATACGCAAAGAGCTTACTCGACTTAGCCATTGAACAAAATCAATTGGATACAGTGCATGCTGATATGAAATATTTTCAGGCAGTGTGTGCGCAAAGTCCCGATTTTGTAAATGTATTAAGAAGCCCAATCATTAAAGCGGATCAAAAGAATGCCATTGTACTTGCTGTGATTAAAGATGCAGTAAGCGCATTGTCTTTGTCTTTTGTTGTTTTATTGGTTAAAAAAAGTAGAGAAAGTGCGTTGCCAGAAATAGCTACCGAATTCATTGAACAATACAATGCATTAAAAGGAATACATCAAGTTAGCTTAACGACTGCTGTAGCCATTAGCGACACATTAAAACAAGCGATTGAAGCAAAAATTAAAGCAGAAACTCAATTCGACATCATTGAATTAACAACAGATACCAACGTAGATTTAATTGGCGGTTTTGTATTGTCATTCGATAACAACCTAATTGACGCAAGTATCAAAAGAGATTTATTAGATATTAAGAAACAATTTTTATCTAACGAATTTGTATCAAAATTATAATTAACATAACAATCATACATTAAATAAGTATTTATGGTGGACATTAAACCGGATGAAATATCTGCAATTCTTAGACAGCAATTAAGCAATTTTAATGCTTCTGCTGATTTAGAAGAAGTAGGAACTGTATTACAAGTTGGTGATGGTATCGCTCGTATATATGGTTTGAACGGCGTAAGCAGTGGTGAGTTGGTTGAATTCGAGAATGGAACCAAAGCCATTGCATTGAACCTAGAGGAAGACAATGTGGGTGTGGTAATGATGGGTATTAGCAAGGGTATTAAAGAAGGTGATAAAGTAAAGCGTACTGGTCAAATCGCTTCTATTAAAGTAGGAGATGGTTTAGTAGGTCGTGTAATCAATATGTTGGGTGAGCCAATTGATGGCAAGGGTCCAATTAAAGGTGAATTGTATGAGATGCCATTGGAGCGTAAAGCACCAGGTGTCATCTTCCGTGAGCCTGTAAAAGAGCCATTGCAAACTGGTATCAAAGCGATTGACGCGATGATTCCAATTGGTCGTGGTCAACGTGAATTGGTGATTGGTGATCGTCAAACTGGGAAGACTGCCATTTGTGTGGATACCATTATCAATCAAAAAGAATTTTATGATGCTGGTGAACCAGTGTATTGTATTTATGTTGCGATTGGTCAAAAAGCATCTACGATTGCAGGTGTGATGAAGACTTTAGAAGAAAACGGTGCAATGGCTTATACCATTATCGTTGCTGCTTCTGCTGCAGATCCAGCACCTCAACAATTCTACGCTCCATTTGCGGGTGCAGCAGTTGGTGAGTTCTTCCGTGATTGTGGTAAACCAGCATTGATTGTATTTGATGACTTATCAAAGCAAGCGGTTGCGTATCGTGAGGTATCCTTGTTATTACGTCGTCCACCAGGACGTGAGGCTTATCCAGGTGACGTATTCTACTTGCATAGTCGTTTATTAGAGCGTGCTGCGAAAGTGATTGCAAACGATGAGATTGCTAAGAACATGAACGACTTACCAGCTTCTATCAAGCATTTGGTGAAAGGTGGTGGTTCATTGACAGCATTGCCAATTATTGAAACACAAGCAGGTGACGTATCTGCCTATATCCCTACCAACGTAATTTCAATTACAGACGGTCAGATCTTCTTAGAAGGTAACTTGTTCAACGCAGGTATTCGTCCAGCGATCAACGTAGGTATTTCTGTAAGTCGTGTGGGTGGTAACGCGCAGATCAAATCAATGAAAAAAGTTTCTGGTACTTTGAAATTAGACCAAGCTTTATACAGAGAATTAGAAGCCTTCTCTAAATTTGGTGGTGACTTAGATCCTGCAACAAAGAATGTAATTGACAAAGGTGCAAGAAACGTAGAGATCTTGAAACAAGCGCAGTACACGCCGTTTACGGTTGAAAAACAAGTAGCGATTATCTACTTAGGTACACAAGGTTTGTTGAAAGAAGTAGCTGTTAAAAACATGAAAGACTTTGAAGCACATTTCTTGTTAGAGATGTCCAATAAATTACCAAATGTATTGGCTGAATTCAAAAAAGGTAATTTACCTGAAGATGGATTAAAGCAATTGGTTGAATTGGCAAATGGTTTAATTCCTCAATACAAATAAGTGCATACTTGAATATAAAAAACCCCGAATTTTCGGGGTTTTTTTGTGAATACACAGTGGATTTGCAACAAATAATTCAATTGATTGTTATAATAGTATGTCAGTAATTAAAGTACAAGCA
This sequence comes from Chitinophaga pinensis, assembly GCA_945865295.1. Lineage (GTDB taxonomy): Bacteria > Bacteroidota > Bacteroidia > Chitinophagales > Chitinophagaceae > Sediminibacterium > Sediminibacterium pinensis_A. The sequence continues at coordinate 3,086 of CAMBDE010000045.1, forward strand.
TTAAGTAAAAACTTTGGTGCCATAAAAGCAGTAGACCAGCTCTCTTTTGAAGTAGCAGCGGGTCAGGTATATGGTTTTTTGGGCCAAAATGGTTCTGGAAAAAGTACGACCATTCGGATGTTACTTTCCTTAATCCATCCTTCACAAGGGCATATTGAAATCTTTGGTCAATCTTTAACCGAGCATCGATCTGCCATTTTAGAACAGGTTGGCGCAGTCATAGAGCGTCCAGATTTGTATCCTTATTTAACTGCGCAGGAGCATTTAACTTTATTTGCAAAATTACGTAAGCAAAAAATTACTGCTGCAAAAATAGAATCGACTTTATCACAAGTAGGATTGCTTGCAAGGGCCAATGACAAAGTACAGACCTATTCCTTGGGGATGAAACAAAGATTAGGGATTGGTATTGCATTGTTACACGATCCTAAATTGATTATTTTAGATGAGCCAACCAATGGATTAGACCCGCAAGGCATTGCAGACATTCGCCAATTGATTCAATCCCTTTCTAAAGAGGAAGGTAAAACAGTATTGGTATCCTCTCATTTACTTTCAGAAATTGAACAAATAGCAAGCCATATCTTAATCATCCATCAAGGTAAAAAAATGGCAGAAGGTCCTACATCAAGTTTATTGGATCCAAATAAAACCATTGTTCAAATAAAGACCTTGGATGACTTGGGCGCAAAGCAAAAGTTAATGGGATCTCTTTATCGTGCGCATCTTTTAGAACGCAGTGAAGGACTCTATCTGCGTATTCCTAAATTAGAAATCCCTGGATTGAATGCTTATTTAGTGGCATCAAATATCGATCTAGTTTCTTTAGAGGCAAAAAACTCTTTAGAAGATTATTTTTTACAACTTACTTCAACTTATTAATATGTGGCCCATTATTCAAATTGAACTTTTTAAAATCTACAAAAGGCCTAGAACCTATATTGCTTTTGGTGCAATTGCTGCATTGATTTTAGTGATACAAATGGGTTTAAAAATAGATGGAGAAGCTTATGCGGCATTTTTGATGAAGGATATCAATGATACCTTAACGGTGGATGGGAAAGTGTTAAATGGCTATTTGATTTGTTATATTTTATTACAATTGTTACTGGTGCATGTGCCTTTATTAGTCGCTTTAATTGCGGCAGATATGCTTTCTGGAGAAGCCAATTTAGGGACTTTGAGGTTGTTGTTTACCACACCATATAGTAGAACACAGTGGGTCTTGGCTAAATTTGTAGCTGCTAGTTTGTACACTATTTTGTTATTAATCTGGTTAGCCTTTCTTGCACTATTCCTAAGTATGTGGATTTTTGGTACAGATGATTTATTCCTGATGAAATCGAATTATGTGGTGTTGATTCAAGAACAGGATGTTTTTTGGAGGTATCTTGGGGCATTTGTTTTTGCGAGTTTCTCATTATTAACTGTGGCGGCTTTAGGTTTTCTGATGTCTAGCTTAGCGAATAATTCCATTGGGCCAATTGTAGCAACCATTAGCGCGATTGTATTTTTTACCATCCTAAGTACTTTAAATATACCGCTGTTCAATGTAGTGAAGCCCTATTTGTTTACCACCCATATGAACAATTGGAAAGAATTTTTTGATATACAAGTGAATGATTCAAATGATGCGATCACTGGAAGCATATTGAATGTGGCAAAAATTAAAAATTCAATGATTATACTAGCGGTCCATATTGGATTGTTTGTTGGAGCTTCTGTATGGATCATGAAAAAGAAAGATATTTTAAGCTAAGCTTAAATAAAAAATATAATTTGTTTGGTATGAAAAAATGGAGTGTACTTATTGTAGGAATATTGCTTATTCAGGTTTCTGTCAATGCGCAATCCAATGCCTTGATTGAAAGAGTGACTAAGAAATTGAATTTAGTCAATGACTATGTTGCAACAGGTGTAATGAAAACGGATGTTGCATTTATCAAAGCTTCATTGGGGAAGGTGAAAGTGTATTTTAAGAAACCCAATATGCTGAAAGTAAAAAAAGAAGGAGGCATCTCATTGCTTCCTAAAGGTGGCGTGTCTGTGACCATCAATTCCTTATTAAACAACAAACAATATATCGCTATCGAATCGGGGGTACAACTATATAAAGGCAAGTCATTGCAGGCAATTAAATTGATACCAACTGACGAAAAATTGGATTGGGTGATTGCTACATTATGGATTGATCCAGTGGATGCATTGGTCTATAAGACCTTTACCACTACAAAAGAAAATGGCACTTATGAGATTACCATGGAATATGGCCAATACGCCAATTATGGGCTACCAAGTAAGCTTATTTTTGGTTTTAATACCAAAGATTATAAATTGCCCAACGGTATTACGCTAGAATTTGGAGACGAGGATCCTGCGGCAAAACAAAAAGCGTTGAAGCAAAAAAAAGGTACCATCGAAATTACGTATGCGAATTATGTGATTAATCAAGGCGTTTCCAATTCCATGTTTTAAATTGTGTAAGATGAAAAACCTATTTGTCTTTTTTATTTTACTAATGCAGTTGCCCGTTCAAGCACAGGTAACCAACCAGTCTAAAGCTTTGGAGGAGGCTGTCATACAATTCAATCAGACAACCAAAAGCCAAGCCTATCAAGAATTGTATCTACAATTTGAACAGCTTTATGCTGTCAATAAAACCAATTGGTTGATTCCTTATTATGCTGGAATGACTAGATCAATCATGTGTCTTTTGAAAATGGGCGATAGAGATGCGCTAGCCAATGATGCTTTATTATGGGTTGGCAGGGCTAAATCCATAATAAAGAATGACGAAGTGTATTGTGCAGAAAGTTTGGCTTATACTGCTAAGATGTCAGTGAATCCTGCATTGAGGTGGTTAGTCTATGAAGGTAAAATTAAAAACGCCTTAAAATTGGCTAAGAAGTTGAACCCAAATAATCCTAGGGCCTATATTTTGGAAGCCAATATCCAACAAAAATTACCATTTATATTTGGAGGAGGATGTAAGTCAGTAAAGCCATTGATTCAAAAAGCAGAATTGTGTTTCAATGCTCAAACTAAAGGGAGTTCAGTGGAACCATCTTGGGGTATTCAATCCTTAGTGCAATTGAAAAAAGCATGTCCTTTTTAAATGCATTTAAATGAAAGGATCAATTTTCGTCTAATCTTTCGTCCACTGCACCTGCAAACATTCTTGCACTAATTTTCTTCAATGGATTTAAGCGCATATCGCGATAGCCTTGTCTTGCATGAATAATTCGTATACATTCAAAAATACTTGCAGTAAATGAACCTGCATCTGCCTTGTCTTTACCGGCAATATCAAAAGCGGTGCCATGGTCTGGACTTGTTCTAACAATAGGTAAGCCAGCCGTGAAATTGACGCCTTCTCCAAAAGCCAAAGACTTGAATGGTATCATACCTTGGTCGTGGTACATCGCCAAGACGGCATCAAATTTTTCATGTTGTCCTCTTGCAAAAAACGCATCTGCAGAATAAGGCCCATAGACCAACATTTGTTGCTTGGCTTCTTTGATAGCAGGAGCAATGATTTCTATTTCTTCTTTGCCAATTAAGCCATCGTCTCCGGCATGCGGGTTCAAGGCCAACACAGCAATACGAGGCTTGTCAATACCAAAATCTTTTTGCAAGCTTCTTTGAAGGATTTGTAATTTTTGTTTGATTTTATCCTTGGTAATATGTTGTGCAATATCTTGAATCGTAAGGTGCTCTGTGACCAAGGCCATTTTTAAATTTTCAGCCACCAATAACATCAGGTTTTCTACATTCCCAAACGCCTGTTGCAAATAAGGGGTATGACCACTAAAATTAAAATTAGGCGACTGGATATTTTTTTTATGAATGGGTGCGGTCACTAAGCCATCAATTTTTTTATTTTTTAATGCGTCGACTGCTTTTTCTAAAGAGATCAATGCATATTTTCCACCCGCATCTGTGAGTGCGCCTGGTTCAATTGTTGCTTCCTCTTCCCAGCATTGAATCAAGTTCACTTGTTTTGGATTCAGCTTGTCCAAATCTGGTGCGGTTGAAAAAGGCATTTGAAAATCGGGGATACCCTTACTGTAAAAACTGATTGCTTTAGGATGCGCAAAAATAACTGGCACCATAAATTCGAGTAGGCGAATGTCAGACAATGATTTGATAATTAATTCAAGTCCAACGCCGTTTAAATCTCCGCAAGTAAAGCCTATAATTGGTTTTCTGATTTCTTGGTTCATATCCTTTGATTAGGGTGTAAAAGTACGCACAAAAACCTAACTTTGCTTCATGCAATACACCCTTAAAAAGTCATTGGGTCAACACTTTCTAAATGATGTCCAAATTTGTCTACAAATCAAAGCTGCACTATCAGAGGCGCCTATCGACCAGCTATTGGAAATTGGTCCAGGTGCAGGTGCTTTAACGCAGCATATTTTGGACCTGCCTTTGCTTGCATTTAAAGCGGTGGAATTAGATCGTGAAAAAGTGGCATATCTCTTACATACCTATCCTCAATTGGAAGGTAAATTAATCAATGAAGATTTTTTAGAAACTGCAATCCCTTTTGAAGGTCAATTTACACTTGTTGGTAATTTTCCTTATAATATCTCTACACAAATTGTATTTAGGGTATTGGATTGGAAAGAACAAGTACCTGTGATGATTGGTATGTTTCAAAAAGAAGTGGCAGAAAGAATTGCAGCCAAGCCACATTCAAAAGCCTATGGTATTTTGAGTGTATTGACCCAAGCATTTTATGAGGTGGACTATTTATTTGATGTACCACCTTCTGCATTTACACCACCACCAAATGTCATGAGTGGGGTGATTCGTTTAAAACGTAAAACAATATTTCCTGAATTTACCTCGATAAAAAGTTTCTATCATATTGTTAAAATGGCATTTGGTCAAAGACGTAAAATGTTACGAAATCCATTGAAGCCCTATTTTACAACAGAGCAATTACAAGACCCCATTTTTACTAAGAGAGCCGAGAACTTGACCTATCAAGACTTTGCGGATCTTACATTTAAAATGCACAATCCTTAATCTATGTCCAAAAAAGTTATTGTAACGGCAGCAGTGCATCCTTTTTTATTAGCAACGCTAGAACAAAAAGGTTTTGAGATTTGTTACGAACCTACGATTAGTTATGATCAACTGAGTCTGCAAATTTCAGATGCTGTTGGATTGATTGTAACCACAAGATTATCTATTGATGCAAAAATCGTTGAAGCAGCCAAGGCATTAAAATGGATTGGCCGATTGGGAAGTGGGATGGAATTAATTGACACCGATTTGGCGGAATCTAAAGGCATTCTATGTGTGAGTAGTCCGGAGGGAAATTGTACCGCTGTGGGTGAACATAGTTTGGGATTATTATTGAATTTAATGCACCGCATTCATAGTGCTTATGGTGAAATCAAATTGGGTCAATGGGTCAGAGATGCAAATCGTGGAGATGAGCTTACTGGAAAGAAGGTAGGCATCATTGGATTTGGACATACTGGAACAGCCTTTGCAAAAGTGTTGACTGGATTTGATGTTGAGCTCTTAGCCCATGATATCCAAGCTAGGGCTTTGGGAAGTCAACAATTACCACAAGTCAAAATGGTCCAATTGGCAACCATCCAAGCGGAAGCGGAAGTGATTAGTTTGCACCTACCATTAACCCCTATGACCAAGCATTTTGCCGATACCCGTTTTTTTGAAGCACTACAACAGCAACCCTATTTTTTAAGTACTTGCAGGGGTGGGGTTACATCGACCCCAGCATTGCTTGAAGCCCTTCAGCATCAACAAATTAGAGGGGCAGGATTAGATGTACTAGAAAATGAACAGCTAGATACTTATAACCAAGCGGAAAAGGCCAATTTAGCCGCCTTAATGGCCTTGCCAAACTTCATTTTAACCCCCCATATTGCGGGCTACAGCCAAGAGGCATATTATAAGATGTCCAAGATCCTATTAGAAAAATTAGGGATCATTTGACCCTAATATGATATCTTTGTCTCATGCAACGCTCCAATCAGGTGGCGTTGTATTTTTTTTATAAAAACTGAAGGTATGAGCGAAACAAACGTATATGTAACCCAAGAGACTTTTGATAAAATGCGTGAGGAATTACAACGCATGAAATCTCATGATCGTCCAGCGGCATCAAGAGCGATTGGAGAAGCAAGGGAAAAAGGGGATTTAAAGGAAAATGCCGAATACGATGCAGCGAAAGAAGCGCAGGGCATGTTAGAGTCTAAAATTAAGCAATTAGAGGTAGCCGTATCGAATGCAAAGATTGTAGACACCAGTACCATTGACACAAGCAAAGTGACGATATTGACCAAGGTGACAATCACCAACTTGGCTACAAAAAAAACCGTTACGTACCAATTAGTAGGAGAGAAGGAAGCAGATTTAAAAGCGGGTAAAATTTCCGCATCTTCTCCAATTGGAAAAGGGTTGATTGGTAAAAAAATTGGTGAAACCGCGGAGGTTCAAGCGCCCAATGGTGTGATGAAATTCAGCATTGATTATATTACCATTTAATAGCAGTATCCAATTTTCAATGACTATTTTTTCAAAAATAATACAAGGTGAAATCCCTGCTTACAAGATTGCTGAGAATGACTTATTCATTGCCTTCTTGGATATTTTTCCTTTGCAAAAAGGACATGTATTGGTGGTGCCTAAAATAGAGGTGGATAAAGTATTTGAACTACCAGACAATTATCTTTCTGAGTTATTGGTCTTTGCAAAACCCATCGCAAAAGCAATGGAGGATAGTTTTCCATGTAATCGTATTGGTATGGTAACTGTTGGATTAGAAGTGCCCCATGCGCATTTGCATCTGATTCCAATCAACCAAGCGGAAGACCTTAATTTTTCCAATCCAAAATTGCAATTAGAAAAAGCCGAATTGACCGCTATACAAGAAGCGATCATTGCTAAATTGCCATGATCCATGTAAGCTAATACTATTGCTATTGTTTTGAAAGCGTTGAAGTCTTTTAGTTGGACTTTCTTTGTTACTAGATTATTTTTTTAAACGAGCTGGATTTTTTTGAATAAAATCATCCCAACTTTTTAAACCCTTTCCAGTACTAATCACTGGTCGATTGATTTGATGCCAATGGCATAATGCTACTGCAAGCGCATCTGTGGCATCGTAATGTGTAGGTTTTTCTTTTACATTCAACACACGCTCTAGCATTTTCCAAACCATCTCTTTATCCGCATTGCCATTTCCTGTAATGGATTGCTTGACTTTTTTGGGTGCATATTCTGTCACTGGTGTATTGTAATGCATGGCTGCTGCAATGGCAACACCTTGGGCTCTTCCTAACTTTAACATACTCTGTACATTCTTTCCAAAAAAGGGGGCTTCGATTGCAAAATGCGCTGGATGATAAGTTTCCATCAATTCAATAATCTTAGCATGAATCATCTGTAAGCGTGCATAGATATCCTTTTCTTTGGTCAATTTAAGCACATCCATCATAATGATTTTTGGCTGAACACCACCTTGTAAAACAGCATAGCCCAGTATTTGTGTTCCAGGATCAATACCTAAAATAATGGGTGTTTTTGACATAGGTATAAAGTTACAGATATCCCTTCAAAATACGATCTTTACAAAATATGAATTCGAGTAAACTAAAGCCATTACTTTCTCTTGGAAATAAATTGATTGGGTTCCTCTTATTTGTGATTTGTGCCATTGCGATCTACAATAAGGTCTTGCAAAATGAAAATCTGAATCAATATGGGGCAGATTTAAAAATACAATTGGCCAAAATTCATTGGACAGCTTGGTTGCTCATGGGTTGTTTATTGACGTTGAATTATACCATCGAAGCCATCAAATGGAAATTTGTGATCGCATCTACAAATAAATTTAACACATGGCAGGCACTTAGGGCAGTATTGGTAGGTCAGGCTTTTTCATTTTTTACACCAGCAAGGTCTGGCGACTATGTGGGCAGAATTTTATTTTTAGCCCCTGGAACAAAATTGAAAGGCGTTACACAAATGGCTTGGGCTTCCTATGCACAAATTTTAATCACGATCTGTTTTGGATGCTTTGCCTTATTTTGGAATCTCCCATTTCTTCCATGGTTAAAATGGGTTGCGCCATTGGGTGGAATCATTGCATTGTTTTTATTTTTTTACAATCAGCCTTTAAAAGGTTGGTTATCTAAGATCAACCTCCTGCAAATTGATACGGCATTAAAATGGAAACTACTTGCGCTTGCATTTGCGCGCTATTGCATCTACCTCATGCAGTACAATTGGGCAGCACAAATGCTTTCAATACCAGTTGACTGGATGGATTTAAGCATTGCCATGATGAGTCTATTATTTTTCTTAAGTATGATACCTGTAATTAGTTTGACTGATTTAGTGATTCGAGGTCAATTGTTTTTATTATTAATGGCGCCATTTTACCAGAACGATATCACGCTCATTGCATTAACCACCTTAATATGGATTGTCAATTTTTTAATACCATCTATCTTGGGTGCGATTTTATTACTTGGTTTTAGATTAAAGCAATAAATTTATAGTCCTTAACCCAATTCATGTTTTTATACCTCTTTCATATTTGGATGGCCGCTCTATTAACTATAATGCCAAAGCAGACCAAAGAGCTATGTACTCAATCCAATACATCATTTAATACCGGTGAAAAAATTACCTATTCCATTTTTTACAATGTGATAGGATTGTATGTAAATGCAGGTGATGCTCAATTTACTATAACGCCTACTAAATGGGAAGGAGATGCTGCTTTTGCTTTTACTGCCACTGGCAATTCTAATCGCAGGTATGATTGGATCTTCAAAGTGCGAGACAAATATGAATCCATTGTGGATAGTAAAACTTTGTTACCCTATTTTTTTAGTAGAAGCATCAATGAGGGTTCATTCCATCAAAATCAAACCCTTACATTCAATCAAAAGGCCAATAATGTGATGACCCAAAAAGGTGAATCATTTAAATCAGCAGATTGTACATTTGATGTGATAAGTGCTGTGTATGCCGTAAGGAATTTAGATTTTAGTAATCTACAAGTCAATGAGAAAGTGTACTTAAATTTTTTCCTTGACAATGAATTATTCCCTTCTTATTTTAAATATTTAGGTAAAGAAATTATTCAAACTAGGTTTGGCAAATTTAAAGCCATTAAGATTGCTCCTTTACTTGTGAAGGGGTCTATGTTTAAAGGCGGAGAGCTCATGACCATCTGGGTCACAGACGACAACAACCATATCCCCATTAGAATTGAAACACCGATTATTATAGGCAGTATCAAAGTGGATATGAAAAGCTATGAAGGGTTAAGACACCCTTTAAGTTCCAAGATTGAAGCTGAATAGTCCTGAATGCAATTGGCTGCTATTTTTAAATAAAAATTATTGCAACAGGCTAGCTAAACTAAAGCAATTTTTTGCTCTAATCCCTTTTTCGGTAACATGTAAATCACAGCATTCATTGACTGAATCATGTTCAAAAAATAAAGTATAGTTTTTGGTACATGCTTCGTTTAAGAAGATTTCTTTTTCGTTGAGTGTAAACAGCGGTTGCATGTCATAACCCATTACAAAGGGGATAGGTAAATGTCCTACAGAGGGTAATAAGTCTGCCATAAAAACAATCTGATGCTTCCCATATTGAATTTTAGGCAAGAGCATGCCCTGTGTATGTCCATTGACAACAATACAGCTGATATGTTCTGCAAAATGAATTTCTTGCAAACTGGTATCGCTTTTAAATGAAGGAATCTCAATTAATTTCAATTGACCACTTTCCATTAAGGGCATGATATTTTCTTTTAAAAAGCTTGCTTTTTCTCTTCTGTTTGGATTTGTTGCGGTTTCCCAGTGTGGCGCGCTTACCCAATAAGTGGCATTGGGTAAAGCCAACTTGAGTGTTCCATTTTCATGATCTACTGCGCCGCCAACATGGTCAAAATGTAAATGGGTTAATAGTACATCTGTAATGGCTTCTGGCTTAAAACCATGCGCTGCCAATGCCTCCGTAATTGTCTTGGTTGCACTTGGATGGTAATGGCTAAAAAATTTTGCATCTTGTTTATTGCCCATTCCTGTATCAATTAAAATGGTGCGATCTCCTGATACAATCAACATACATCTTAAGGCCCAAGTACAAAGGTTGTTTTCGTCTGCTGGATTGGTCTTATTCCAAATGGATTTTGGTACTACACCAAACATGGCACCCCCATCGAGTTTGAAATCACCTGTATGAATACTATAAATTTGCATGCTTATTTTTTAGCGAAGTTCGATACAACAAAATTAAACCAATGATAAAAAATACGCATAATCCAAGGACTGCATTTTTTTGAGACCCTGTAAGTTCAATGATAAAACCAAAGCTAAACATGCCAATTACGATGGCCACTTTTTCTGTGACGTCAAAAAAACTAAAGAAGGAAGTCGTGTCTTTTGTTTCTGGCATTAGTTTTGCATAAGTACTCCTGCTCACGGATTGTATGCCTCCCATCACAAATCCAACCATTGTAGCTAAACAATAAAATTCTGTAATGCCATTTCTTGGGACATAATAACCAATGATACAAATGCCGATCCAAAACGAAACCGCAATCATTAAAGTATTAAAATTACCTATTTTAACCGCCATTTTACTCATGAGCATCGCGCCTGGGATGGCCACCAATTGAATGATTAAAATAGCAATGATCAAGTTGGTCGTAGGAATATTTAATTCACTCTTTCCGTAAAGCGTGGCCGCTAACATCACTGTTTGTACGCCCATATTATAAAAGAAAAAAGCGCTTAAAAAACGATCCAAAGTTGGTAATTTTCTTAGTTGTAACCAAACCTTATGTAGTTCCTTATAACCTCCTACAAAAATATTATCTGATTGATCGGTCTTTAAGTTTTTTATGCTTGCAGGTAAATGAGTGATAGACCAATGTCCAAAACCAAACCACCAAATACCGGCTAATAAAAAAGAGATTTGAGAAGCTTTGCCAACTGTTATGCCAAATAAGTCTGGTTTTAATACAAAGACAAAACAGATTAATTGCAAGATGACAGCCCCAATATAGCCCATCATAAATCCTTTTGCACTCACACGGTCTTGGTCTTCTGGTGCAGCAATTTCTGGTAAATAAGAATTATAAAATACCAGACTACTCCAAAAGCCAATACAAGCAATGATCATGGAAATTAATCCCAAACCAATATGCGAAGCATCAAAAAAGTAGAGACTGCAACATGCCAAACTACCCAGGGTACAGAAAAATCTAAGAAATTGTTTTTTATTGCCTCTAAAATCCGCGATAGAAGAAAGGAGTGGAGATAAAAGAGCAACGATTATAAATGCAATGGCCAATATATAATTATATAGTGCTGTATTAATGAATGTAAATGAGCCGATGGTTACTTTATCAATTAAAGTTGCTTCATTGCCGTCACTAGTTACAGCCTCATAAAAAGCAGGGAAAATGGTTGAAGAAATTACAAGACTGTAGACGCTATTGGCCCAATCGTACATGGTCCAACTATTGATTACTTTTTTAGAAGCAGTTTGCATAATGCAAGGGGTTTACTACCAAAATACGAATAATTGCGAATCTATCTTTAAATCCATTAAGCTTTTTGAAGAAAGAGCCAGGTAAGCATGGCTAAGCCTAATGCTATTCTGTACCAGCCAAAGAGAGAGAAGCCTCTTTTTTGGACAAATTCAATAAAGAATTTAACGCTCACTAAGGCTACAAAAAATGCGACGATACCACCAATGCATAGGTTCATTAAGTTGTCGGATACAAATACCTCTGGATGGTCTTGGTACACATCTAATGTACTTTTTGCTGAAGCTGCTAGCATAGTAGGCACCGCAAGAAAAAATGAAAATTCTGCCGCAGCTTTTTTACTTAGCTTTTGGCTTAAACCACCAATAATAGTGGCGGCACTTCTACTAAGTCCGGGAAATAGGATGGCCAATACCTGAAAGCAACCAACCCAAAATGCTTGTTTATATTGAATGGGTGCATGGTCTACAGGAGCTACTTGCTTTTTAAAATAACGATCAATAAAAATCAAAGCAATACCGCCCAATACCATGACCGTTGCAATCACCCATAAATTATCTAAAACAGCGTCAATATATTTTTTTAGTAAAGCGCCAAAAAGCAATGCTGGCAGCACCGCTAAAAGCAATTTTAAATAAAAATGATAGTCTTTGAAATTGAAGAATTCCTTACGATAAATCACCACGACCGAAAGGATCGCAGCAAATTGTATCACAATTTCATAAAGATCTACAAAAGGGCTATCCGCAATCCCCAAAAATGGATTGGCAAATTTCATATGTGCCGTACTCGATATCGGTAAAAATTCGGTGATACCCTCAATGATGGCAATGATAATAGTTTGTATTGTATTCATAGTGTAGATTAACAAAAAGAGCGATGCAGGCATCGCTCTTACCAGGTATAAAGAAGTTTAAGCTTTTTTGAACAAAGCATATATTTCTACAATGAAACCTGCAATAATCAACAATGGCGCAAGTGTGATCCTTCTAAAACTATACACTTCGTTTTCATTGAATACATTTGGGTCGGCACTTTTACCACCAGCCATTAAAAGCATTCCTGCAATAATCAAAACGGCACCAATGATCATCCAAGTATAATTGGATTTTCCAAATAGGTCTAAAGATCTTTTTGTATTTTTTTCTTTCATCATAAATAGTTTAATAAAGTTCGTCTAATTTCATTTTTAAATATTTCACAACGCTTCGGTAAGTGCTTAATACAGAGATGCTAATACCAACAATGATCAGCCCGCCGAATAATAATAAGCTATTACCAATACCTTGTAGGGTTTGAAGTTGAGGAAATTGTGAACTGGCCCACTGAATCAATCCAAACAATAAAAAGATAGCAATTAAAGCGCTGGTTAGGCCATTCAATAAGGCACGTATCACAAGTGGTTTTGAAATAAAGTTTCTTGTTGCGCCAACCATTTGCATGGTCTTAATTAAAAAACGATTGCTAAACATGGCCAAGCGAATGGTGTTGTCAATACTAATAATCACAATGGCACATAAAATAACAGACATCACTAAAAAAATGAACCCAATTTTTGTAGCACGCTCGTTTAAATTAGTGACTAAACTTTTTGGATATTGAATATCCGCTACATCTTCTTTGAAATTGCTAGCAATGCTCGCGCTAATTTTAGCTAAACTATCTGGATTCACATACTCTGCTTTAGCAAAAAAATCAATACTTTCTGGCAATGGGTTGACAGCTAAAATTTTTGACCAATCTTCGTTATTTTCCTTATTCCAAATTACTTTTGCTTTTTCCTTGTCAACATATTCTACGTTTTTAGCATAGGGTGCGGCAGCAATAAAGGCTTGAATTTTACCCACTGTATTTTTATCGGCAGTTCTTAGGTAAACGCTAATTCTGATATCCTCTTTGAAGTTGTCTCCAATAGCATGAAGGTTTAAGAAAAACCAACCCATGATCCCCATAATGAACAACACAATGGCTACGCCAACAATGCTGTAGATATAGTTTGGTTTGCTTCTCTTTAAAGATCCATTTCCGGATACTGCCATGGCATTAAAATTTTACTTGTTCGCACTGCA
>CAMBDE010000046.1 GCA_945865295.1 Chitinophaga pinensis
AACGTATTTTGTTTAAACAAGCCCTCATGAACAAACGCCCATTGGATGTATGTGTAATTAGTGATATTCATTTAGGTACATTTGGCTGTCAAGCACATGAAGTTCTTAATTACTTAAAAAGTATCGAGCCAAAGACCCTTATTTTAAACGGCGATATCATTGATATCTGGCAGTTTAACAAGCGTTATTTTCCTGCTAGTCATATGGCAGTGATCAAACGTATTTTTAGCATGGCCAGCAAAGGCACTAGAGTGGTCTATATTACTGGTAATCATGACGAAGCTTTAAGAAAATATGCCAATTTTGAAATGGGAAACATACAATTGACCGATAAAATTGTATTTGAAATCAATGGCGAAAAAAATTGGGTATTCCATGGGGATGTATTTGATAGAACAACCAAAGGAAGTGCTAAATTATTAGCAAAATTGGGTGGATATGGCTATGATTTATTGATTTTAATCAATAGTGCTGTGAATTATGTTTGTAATCTTCTTGGACGTGAAAAAATGAGTATCAGCAAGCAGGTTAAGAATGGTGTAAAGAAAGCGGTTTCATGGATCAATAATTTTGAGCAAACTGCGGCAGAATTGGCTATAGAGAATGGGTATAAATATGTGATTTGTGGACATATACATCAACCACAACACCGTGTTGTAACGACTGATAAAGGCAGTGTAACTTATTTAAATAGTGGGGATTGGATTGAAAATTTGACCGCATTAGAGTATGCAGATCAAAACTGGTCATTATACCAATATGATCCGAATCAATTTGAGAAAGTAGAATCCAAAAAACTAACTAAAATAGTTAATTTACAAGAAGAGCTTACTGTATTAACCAATGAAGTGGCATTTCAAGTATCTATCTAATGAATATACTTTACGCAGTTCAAGGTACTGGGAATGGTCATATTAGTAGAGCCATTCAACTCTATCCATTTTTAAAAACATATGGTAATATTGACTTCTTCATTAGTGGGTCTAATGCTGATCTAAAAACTGACTTACCTGTTGTAGGAAGAAGTAAAGGGATTAGTCTTTTTTATAAAGCGACTGGGGGCTTGGATTATTTAAAAATTATTAGATCATTTTCTTTCAAGATTTTTGTAGACGCCTACAAATTGCCTGTCAATAACTATGACTTGGTCATCAACGATTTTGACTTTGTAACTTCACTGGCTTGTTTATTTAGGAAAAAAAAGAGTGTACAGTTTGGTCACCAGGCAAGTTTTCAAAGCAATAAAACACCAAGGGCAAAAACTAATAACTTTTTTGGAGAATTCATTTTAAAGCATTTTGTAAAAAGCACAGATTACCTAGGCTTGCACTTTAAAGCTTATGATCAGTATGTATTCAATCCAATCATCAAACAAGAAATCATTGATGCTACACCAACCGATGATGGTCATATATCGGTATACTTGCCGCATTATTCTATTGCCTATTTGGAACCGTACTTTTTAGCAGAATCAAAGCATCATTTCGAAGTTTTTAGTGCCGAAGTAACATCTATTAGAAATTTTAAAAATATTGTCTACTTTCCTATTAGCAATAGTGGATTTACTAAAAGTATGATTCGGTCACATGCGGTCATCACAGGGGGAGGTTTTGAAACACCAGCCGAAGCAATGTATATGAATAAAAAGGTATTAAGCATACCTATTTCAAAACATTATGAGCAATTATCGAATGCTGCTGCACTATCTGACTTAGGCGTAAAAGTATTATTACAGATAGACCAAGACTTTCACCTTATCTTTACAGACTGGATAAATCATACATCGCCTGTAAAATTAGAATTAACCCATTCCACAAAAGATATTGTCGCCCAATTAATTAAACAAACACAAAACAGTTAACGATGTACAAAATTTTAAATCAAGAAAAAGAAACAGTTGCGTATATTCAAAACATGATGATCTTGAATAAAAAAAGAGAAAAAGTCATTGGCTTGGTGATTGGAGATTGTTTTTTTGGGAATGACAATAAAGTGATTGGTAAGATCATTGATCAAAAAGTGTATTTATTGAATGGCGATATCATTGGTACTATTGAAACCAACAAGGACAAAAAAGAATCAGACCCTAAAAAAGGGCTATTGCTAGAAGCCTGGGATATTTTGAGCAATATTAAAAGTCACACTCCTGATTGGATTACCCTTTCAAAAAAATGGTCCAAAAAATCTTTTATTGAAGTATTGCTTTAATTTAGCTGACCATCCTGATATACAACTCCTCTACTTTTTTTCTAGCCCAAGGAGTTTTGCGTAAAAATTTTAAGCTGGATTGAATGCTTGGATCAATATTGAAGCAATTGATGGGGATATGTTGTCCTAAATCTTCCCATCCAAAATGTCGCACTAGTTCCTCCATGATAAAGGCGAGTGTTTTCCCGTGCAAAGGGTCTTTATGCATTTGTTCCATACACAATATTAAGTAATTTGCTGCTATGAATGCAGACCGGTACTTTTTATTGAATAAGCCAATGAATATGGTGTCTCAATTTGTGAGCACGCATCATGTGCGGCTACTATCAAATATTGACTTTATTTTTCCCGAGGGCACACACGCGATTGGTAGGCTCGACCAAATGTCAGAAGGCTTATTATTATTAACGACCAATAAAAAAGTTACAAAATTATTATTCCAAGGAACACGGCCACATGTAAGGACTTATCTAGTACAAGTAAAAAATAAAGTAAGCCAAGATACTTTAAAACAATTACGAGACGGGGTTGGAATTTCAGCACCGAATGGCAGTACTTATACCACCACGCCTTGCAAAGTGGATATCATTGAACCACCAACAAACTTGTGGGAGAACGGAATCGTTTTACACGAAAACCAACAATCAGATTGGTTGCGCATTGAATTAACCGAGGGTAAATATCATCAAGTACGTAAGATGGTAGCCACTATGCACCACCGATGCATACGTTTAGTAAGATGGTCTATAGAAGATGTAAGTGTTGAATCTATACAACCTGGGCAAGTGCAAGAAGTTAATGAAGCTTATTTTTTTAAAGCCTTGAATTTATAATTCACTAAAACCAATCTTTAAACTTACTCAAATCTACATTGCCACCTGTTAAAATAATACCTACTTTTTTTCCTTTAAATAAGTCTGCATTTTTTAATACTGCAGCCAATGGCACAGCGCAACTTGGCTCAATAATAATTTTAATTCTTTCATAGACCAATCTCAAAGCTGCTTTTATTTCGTCTTCTGACACTAAAATAATATCAGCAACATGTGCTTGAATGATTTCAAGTGTGCGTTCACTTAAGGTGGTCATTAAGCCATCTGCAATGGTATTGACAAATGGTGCTTTTTCTACCTTCCCAGATTGAATACTCAACACTGCATCTGCAGCGCCTTCTGGTTCTCCCGCATATACTTTTAATCCTGGTTTAAAATAGAATGCACCTAAACAAGTACCAGATAATAATCCACCACCACCCACAGGTGTGACAACGATATCTATATCTGGCATGGCCTCAATGATTTCCTTCACACATGTTGCTTGTCCAGTAATGACTTCGTCATTGTCATAGGGATGAATAAATGTGGCGCCAGTTTTGTCCACAATGGCTTGTAAAGTTGATTCTCTCGCAGCTTGATTAGATGCACAAATAGTGACTTCTGCTCCATATCCTTTTACTGCATTCACTTTTACTTGTGGGGAGGACTCTGGCATCACGATATAAGCTTTGATCCCTAACATTTTTGATGCAAAAGCTAATGCCTGAGCATGGTTTCCAGAAGAGTGTGTAGCAACACCTTTTTCCAATTGTGCCTTTGTTAGTTGTAGACTTGCATTCATGCCACCTCTTATTTTAAATGCACCAATTTTTTGAAAGTTCTCACATTTGAAATAGAGGTCCAATCCATACAGCGCATTGATACTTTTACATGTCATAATTGGCGTGTTGTGGATATAGGGAGCGATACGAATCGCTGCTGCTTCAATGGATGCTTTTGTAATTTTCATGGAATGAATTTAAACAATATTTCCTTATCTTGAAGGATGCAAAGTGAACATAAAAAAATTGGCATATGGACAAGCACTTCGCTTGTTGTTGGGAATATGATTGGCGCAGGTGTTTTTTTGATGCCTTCGGCCTTGGCTAGTTTTGGAAGTATCAGTTTAATTGGGTGGATTTTTTCTGCATTGGGTGCGATCGTGATTGCAAAAGTATTTGCCAACCTTAGCAAGTTGATTCCAGCTTCAGATGGCGGTCCTTATGCCTTTACAAAAGCAGGACTAGGCGATTTTGCAGGCTTTTTAGTAGGCTGGGGCTATTTAATTTCTGTTTGGACAACCAATGCAGCCATTGCGGTGTCTTTGGTGAGTGCATTGAGCACTTTTTTTCCAATACTGGCTCAAAATTCAAATATCGCTTTAGCAACTGGGTTAGCCTGTCTTTGGTTACTCACTTGGGTGAATACCATGGGTGTATATGCTTCTGGAAGATTAATTCTCATGACCACTGTACTTAAAATAGTGCCGCTTATTTTAGTGGCGATTGGTGGACTTTTATTTTTAGATCCTCAAAATTTGCTTCCATTTAATATGAGTGGGACAAGCAGCTGGCAAGCCATTACTGCGACCACCACGTTAACTTTTTTTGCATTTTTAGGAATTGAATGTGCTACCATTCCATCGAGTAGTATAGACAATCCAGGAGAAAATATTTCCAAAGCAACCATGCGTGGTGTCTGGATTGCAGCTGCAATTTATATTTTTAGCACTGCAGCCATCATGGGCATGATTCCTGCAAGTGCATTACAAAATTCCATTACGCCTTTTGCCGATGCTGCAGAAAAAATTTATGGACATGGTGCAAAGTACTGGGTGAGTGCAGGTGCTGCTATTGCTGCATTTGGCGCATTGAATGGATTTGTTTTGGTACAAGGACAAATGCCCTTTGCAATGGCAAAAGACAAATTATTTCCAGCATTTTTTGCAAAACAAAATACTAAAGGAGTCCCAGCTAATGGCGTGATTGTATCCAGTATCATTATCACTTTATTGATGTTCATGAACAATTCAAAAAATTTAGCTAGTCAATTTAAGTTGCTCATACTGCTCTCTACCTTTTTTACTTTATTACCTTATTTATTGACAACTGTGTCTTATTTAATTGTTCGAGCAAAACAAGCAACAACCTATACTAGAACCAAAACAATTACAGCAATTGTTATAAGCATACTGGCATTTACTTTTTCTATGTGGATGATCATTGGTTCTGGACAAGAAATTGTTTACTGGGGATTCATCATGCTCATGATGGGTGTGCCTTTCTATGTTTATATGGTTTATAAGAAGTAATTTCGTAGTAACTACAACACAATAATCATACAATGGAAAATTCATATCAAAGATTAATAGAAAATAATAAAATATGGGTGGCAGAACAGTTACAATTAGACCCTGCATTTTTTGAAAAATTATCCAATGGTCAAACCCCCGAGTACTTGTGGATTGGCTGTTCGGATAGCAGGGTGCCTGCAGAGTCTATTACAGGAACGGACCCGGGCGAAATGTTTGTGCATCGTAATATTGCCAATATGGTGGTACATAGTGACATGAATATGTTAAGTGTCTTATCTTATGCGGTTGAAGTACTCAAAGTAAAACATATCATTGTATGTGGGCATTATGGTTGTGGTGGGGTCATGGCAGCTATGAAAAACCAGCAGTTTGGGTTAATTGACAATTGGTTAAGACATATAAAGGATGTGTACAGGTTTTACCACGAAGAATTAGACGCCATTGAAGATGAAGCTTTAAGAGCTAGAAGGTTTGTAGAAGTGAATGTGCAGGAACAGGTCCACGATTTAGGTAAAACATCGATTGTTCAAAATGCTTGGAAAAGAAATCAGCCTCTTCACCTTCATGGATGGGTCTATGATATTCACGATGGATTGATCAATGATTTAGGGGTGAATTTCACTTGTCCAAAGGACTTACACAATGTGTATCATCTTGATTAGCAAAGAAGTATACAAATTTATAAAAAAGGAGCGTTTTTAATGCTCCTTTTTTTATGCCTCTCCTATTAGTTAATATTAAGTTCATATTGGCTTAACAATTTGGTAACATGACTATTTGATATTTGCCATACAAATAAAATCATATCGTGAAAAGGATACTACTATTTATAATTTGTTTTGTTGCAGCAATTTCGGTTCAAGCGCAAAAAGCAAAATTGACAGGTAAGGTTACAAACGCAAAAAATGATGTTTTAGTTGGGGTTACACTAACTTTAAAATCGGATAAGAGCCAAGTTTCAAAAACAGATATCGAAGGTAGATTCAGTTTCAATATAGATATCAATAAAGCCTACACATTAGATTTATCTTATGTAGGATATAAAGCAAAATCAATCGATGTTACAGGCGCTACAACTGCTAATGAAGAAATTGTATTAGATGTATTATTAGATGAGTCTGGAAAGAATTTAACCGATGTAGTGGTTTCTGCTACAAGATCTACCAATAAAGGTGCTACAGATAATGCATTGATTGCTTTTCAAAGAAATACCAATACAGTTGCATCTGTCATCTCTGCAGAATCTATTAGAAGAAGTCCAGATAGAAACACTGCCGAGATCTTAAAGAGAACTCCAGGAGCTTCTATCCAAGAAGGTAAGTACATTATTGTTAGAGGTTTGGCGGATCGTTATAACCAAGCCATGTTGAATGGTATCTTATTAACTAGTACAGAGCCAGACAGAAAAACTTTCTCATTCGATATATTCCCTTCTCAAATTATCGATAACATTATTATCAATAAAGCATTCGTTCCAGAATTACCAGGTGAGTGGGCTGGAGGTTTAATTCAAGTAAATACCAAAGACATCCCAACCAAAAATTTCTTTAATATACAAATTGGAACAAGCGCGAATTCTCAAGTTACAGGCAAAGATTTCTTAAAAGATGTAGGCGGAAAGACAGACTGGTTAGGTATTGATGATGGAACAAGATCATTGCCTTCTGGTTATTCTACAAAATCTAATTTTGATACATCAAGCGCTGCATCAAAAATTGGAATTGGAAAACAAATGTCCAATAACTGGGCACCAGTAATGGTTACCGCGAAACCAAACACGAGTTTACAAATGAACGGTGGATTTTCTGGTACGTTTTTGGGTAAAAAGGTTGGTGGAATCATTGGCGTAAACTATGCCAATTCATTCCGTCTTCTTGATAATTCCAATAATCAAAATGGCTTTACGAATGGAAGCTTCTTCCCTGTCACTAAGCTAAACGATAAAAAATATATAGAAGATATTAATTTAGGTGCAATAGCTGGGTTATCTATATTTTTAAATCCATTGAATAAAATTAGTTATAAGGCAATTATAAATGTAAAAACCGCGAATGCTTATAATTCAAGAACGGGTACAGATTATAGTAGACAAGACCTTGTAAAGGGTAATGAATTTGTTTTTGGTCAAAATGTATTTTTTACCAATCAATTAAATGGTGAACATAGTTTATCTCAAAAATTAAAGTTCAATTGGTATGGTGCATTCAATATTTTAGATGCTTATACACCTGATCAAAGAAGACTTTTATATACAAAGAGTGCAAATGGCGTAGATCCTTTTGTATTGAATATTTCTAATACTTTATCACAACAATCTGGTAGTCGTGTATTCCAAACATTATCTGATTATATCTATACTGGCGGTGGTGATTTGACTTTAAAACTAAAGCAACAAACTATCAAAGCTGGTTATATGTTGCAAATTAAAGATCGTATGTATGATGCACAATTATTTGCAGTATACTTACCAAGAGATAATGCTGCTTTAAGACTACTAGATCCTACTTCTGCTTTTGTACCTCAAAACTTTGGTAATGGATCTGATGACAAATTCGCTTTCGACGCAATTAGAAATAGAAACTTCCGATACATGGCCAACACCATTTTAAATGCTGGTTATGTTCAATTTGATAATAAATTGTCGGATGGTTTAAGAGTAGTTTGGGGATTAAGAGTAGAAGATTTTGATCAGTTAGTGGGTTCGGTGAAGAAGTGGGATCCTAGACACACTTATTCAAAAGTGACTGACTTCTTACCAGGTGTGAACGCTACACTTAAATTAACTCCAAAAGCGAACTTAAGATTAACTGCTTCTCAGACTGTGATTCGTCCAGAATTAAGAGAGTTATCTGCTTTGAATATTTATGATTTTGAATTAAACGCATCAGTTGCTGGTAATCCATCTTTAAAGCGTACTAAAATAACCAATACCGATTTAAGGTATGAATTATACCCTGGCGCTGGTGAGTTGTTTACAGTAGGCGTTTTCTATAAGAATTTTGAAAATCCAATTGAGAGTATTTTTAACGAAGGCTCTGGGGGAGCAAGTTTATTCTCTTTCCAAAACGTTTCTAAAGCAACTGCTTTTGGTTTTGAAGTAGAAGGTCGTAAAAAACTAACGACTAGATTTACTTTACAAGCAAATGGTTCATATATCAATTCAAAAACCAGAGATGCTGCTTTAAATGTAGACAGACCTCTACAAGGACAATCTCCTTACTTGATCAATACTGGATTACTATATGATGTAGTTGAAAAAGGGTTTAACATGACAGTATTGTTTAACCAAGTTGGTAAAAGAATTTATTTAGTGGGTGATCTTCAAGCTGGTGCTGCTACTCCAGATGTATTTGAAAATCCAAGAGCATTAGTGGATTTCCAGATTAGTAAAAAGTTTGCAGAAAATAAAGCAGAAATTAGATTCACTATTTCAGATATCTTAAATCAAAGACAAATTTTCTACCAAAATAACAATAGCAATTCGGATTACAGTGCAGGTTCAGATGCAATTAGATTCTCAAGAAAGTTTGGTACCACTTTTGGCGTAACACTTAACTACTCATTATAATAAACAATTAAACACTTTTTTTAAATACAACAACAATGAAACAATTATTTATTTTATCTCTCGCTTTTTTAGCCATCACTGGTTGTAGAAAGATCGAAACAGACGGCGAAAAAGAAATCTTCGTAGTTACGAAGGAAGTTGCTCCAGTAGGTGTGGTATCCAATACCGTTACTTTATCTGGAAGAATTACAAAAGACACAACTCTATTTGCAAAGGATGTAAACTACCTTTCTGGTATCGTTTATGTTATGAAGGGCGTTACTTTGACAATTCAAGAAGGTGCAAAAGTAATGGGTAAGTCATCTGGTGCTGATGTAGCTGCATTAGTTATTACTCGTGGTGCAAAAATTATAGCTAGAGGTACTGCTGAAAAACCAGTTGTATTTACTTCTGCAGCACAAAATCCTGCATCAGGAGATTGGGGTGGTATCGTATTATTAGGTACAGCTAGAGTGAACACAACACTTACTTGGAAAGGAACTGCTGTTGCTGGATTAACTTCAGTAGAAGGCGGCGTGAATGATGCAGATTTAGGATTAGGTTTAGCTGGTGCTGGTGATGCAGCTTTCCCTACAGGAAATGATGCAGATAATTCAGGTGTAATGCAATATGTAAGAATTGAATACGCAGGTTACGCTTATCAACCAGATAATGAATTGAATAGTTTAACAATGGCTGCTGTTGGAAGTGGAACTACTATTAGTCATATTCAAGTTACTTATGCTAAAGATGATGCATTTGAGTGGTTCGGTGGTACAGTAAACTGTAAATATTTGATTGCATACAAGACTCAGGATGATGATTTTGATACAGACAATGGTTACAATGGTAACGTTCAATTTGGTATCATCTTAAGAGATTCTGTAATTGCCGATATCTCTACTTCTGAAGCATTCGAATCAGACAATAATAGTGGTGGTACTGCTACAACTATTAAAACAACTGCAGTATTTTCAAATATTACAGCAATTGGACCAAGAATTGATCCAACATATGGTAAGGGTAATAGCTTGTACAGAGGCGGTGCACATATCAGAAGAAACACTGGTATTTCTATTATGAATTCAATCTTCGCAGGATGGAATAGAGGATTTCAATTTGACGCTTCATCAGGTGTTCCAGTTGATAAAAATATCGAGGACAATACAATTATAATCAAGAATACGACTTTAGCTGGTAACACAGTTAATATTGATTATGTTCGTTCTACAGGAACATCAGCTACTTATGCTGATAATGCTTCTGGTATTGCAGGTTTAACTGCTTGGTTCTCAACTCCAGCATTTGGTAATACAATTTTAACTTCTGCTTCTGGAGATAGATTGAAATTAATCCAACCGTTTAATTATAACAATCCTGATTTCACTCCATATGCAAATAACTCAACACCATCTGGTTCAGTAAGCACAGATGTTCTTAGCAGTGCTTGGGGAACATTAGGAATTTGGGATCATGTGAATTACACTAAGAATGGTGCATTCACAGATTCAAAATTACAAAATGCATTCTTTGAGAAAGTTACATTCAGAGGTGCGGTTGCTACATCTGGTACAAACCAAACATGGTGGAAAGGTTGGACATCTTGGAGATAGTACTTGTATTTAAAAAATAGATTGATATAAAAATACCCTCGTAATTTGCGAGGGTATTTTTTTTGAAGTCTTCGAAAGTTTTTGAAACTTATATTATCCATTAAAAGCTTCAGACACACCCTTGTGTAAAATCTTTCCAGCTCTAATATTTAAACCTTTTGCTAATGCTTGATTCTCGGCACATGCAATTTCCCATCCCTTGTTTGCAATTGCTAAAGCATATGGCAAAGTCGCTTGTGTTAAAGCTCTTGTACTCGTTTGAGGCACAGCACCTGGCATATTCGCAACGCAATAGTGTGTGATATTATCAATCGTGAACACTGGATTTTCGTGTGTCGTTGGCTTACAAGTTTCAATACATCCACCTTGGTCCACTGCTACATCTACAATCACAGATCCTGCTTCCATTAATTTTAAATCAGCTTGCTTTACTAAGTGTGGCGCTTTAGCACCATGTAATAAAACAGCACCTATTAATAAGTCTACTGTAGGCAATTTTTCTTTGATCGCTAATAAAGTAGAATATTGCGTTACCACGTTTGCAGGCATCACATCCGATAAATACCTTAGTCTTGCTAAGTTGGTATCCATAATCGTTACATGCGCACCTAATCCTGCAGCCATCTTAGCAGCTTGTGTTCCCACAATACCACCACCAATCACCAATACTTCTGCTGGCTTCACACCTGGCACACCACCTAATAATTTTCCTTTACCACCAAAAGGCTTACCTAAATAATAAGCACCTACATTCACTGCCATTCTTCCTGCCACTTCTGACATTGGAACTAATAATGGCAATGAGCCATCCGGTAATTCAACTGTTTCGTAGGCAATACAAACTGCATGCGTTTTCATCATCGCCTCTGTTAATTCCTTAGAAGCAGCAAAGTGGAAATAAGTAAATAAAATTTGACCAGACTTGATCAATCCATATTCGGCAGCCAAAGGCTCTTTTACTTTAATGATCATTTCTGCAATAGCATACACTTCTGCAGCAGTAGGTAAAATTTGAGCACCCACTGCTATATAAGCTTCGTCAGAAAATCCTGATCCACCACCAGCGTTGGTTTCAACATAAACAGTATGGCCTTGTCTTGACAATGCATCCACACCTTCAGGAGTCAAACCTACACGGTACTCCTGGATCTTAATTTCTTTAGGTACGCCAATAATCATAGAATTAGTTTTATTTCTGTATAAAGTTCTGCAAAAAGGAAATATTTTTAATTATTTGAATAAATACAGTAAAAAATGCTTTAAAAATAATAATAATTAGAAATTAGCAGTAAATTTAGGTCAGAATTAGCATTTTCACCGAAATTCTTACGCTTATAAAAATAGTAGCTTATGAACTTAGACCCAACCGATCTTGCCATTTTAGGCATTTTGCAAAAAAATGCATTGGCCACTTTGAAAGATATCAGTGCTGAAATCAATCTGTCAGTAAGTCCTACCCATGACCGCATCAAAAGAATGGAGGCGGATGGCGTCATTGACAACTATGTGGCTTTAATCAATCGTAAAAAAATTGATTTAGGCATGGTGGTATTTTGTCATGTCACATTAGATAAGCAAACAAAAAATAATTTTGCGGAGTTTGAACAAATCATTTTACAATTTGACGAAATCATTTCTTGTAGTTTAGTTTCAGGCAGTTTTGATTATTATTTAAAAGTGGTTAGCAAAGATGTAGAAACCTACAATCAATTTTACCAAGAAAAATTAGCAGTGCTTCCAATGGTAGCGCATATCAATAGTTTGTTTGTGATGGATGAGATAAAAACGACAACAGCATTGCCACTTTAATTATAACGTGATAATTACAATAAAGTATCTATATTCTAAATGGCACCAATAATTAAGCATGTATTTATAATTATATTTCAAATAATTTAAAAAAAGTTTATGTACGATATACCGCATTTTAAAGCAAGCAATCACCAACAAGTCATTGACTTTATGCAGGCAAATCCTTTTGTGACTTTATGTGGCGTGGATGCCAATGGCTTACCTGTTGCGACGCATATCCCCGTCTTGATTGAAGTGCAAAATGATATTGTTACAATTAGTGGACATATCATGCGCAAGCAAGATCATAGCAATGCCTTTGAATTGAATAAAAATGTATTGGTTATCTTTTCGGCACCCTCTGCATTTGTAAGTGCTAGTTGGTATGCGAATCAAGGGCAAGCGAGTACTTGGAATTACCAGACAGTGCATGCAATTGGCAAATTAGAAATGCAGGACGAACAACACTTGTATGATTTATTGGTTGCTTTAACACAGAAATTTGAAACAGATGCGGAAGCGCCTTCGCAAGTAAAAAATTTAGATCCAATGTACATGCATCAAAACATGAAGGCCATTGTTTCTTTTGAAATTGTGGTAGATCAATTAAAGCATGTGTTTAAGCTCAGTCAAAACAGGGACGAGGCTTCTCATGCAAATATTCAAAATGAACTAAATAAAGGAGACGCTGCATGCAAGCATATGGCAGCAGCTATGAAGGCTCAATCAAATCCCAAAGATTCCCATAAAAATCTTTAAAGACTGCAACGGTTCCATAAGCTTCGATATGTGGAGGGATGGTGAATTCAACGCCTTTAGCAGTATAGTTTTCAAAATCGCGGTAAAAATCATCGGTGTATAAAAATAAAAATACACGTCCTCCAGTTTGATAACCAATGGCTTTTTCTTGCTCGGGTGTAGCTGCTTTTGCAAGCAATAACATACAACCATTATTGGCCCCAGTTGGTTGCACCATCACCCATCTCTTGGTTTCAGATAATACCGTGTCTTCGATTAATTTAAATCCAAGTACAGTTGTATAATAGTGAATGGCTTCATCGTAATCGCGAACCACTACAGCAATATGAGCGAGATGTTGTTGCATGTATCAAATATACAATTTGTATAGAGATCTTCCATCTAAGAATTTGTATATTTGTACGCAAATTGAAACGATTCAGTTTACTTTTAATTTTGTTCACTCGATTATGACTCCTGTTAAAAACATCATCTTTGATCTTGGCAATGTTTTGTATGATATTGATTTTACAAAAATGTACAATGAATTTGACCAATTAGGTATTCCTAATTTTCAAAACCATTTTACACTCAATCAATGTGATCCACTTTTTTATGATATAGAAAAAGGCTTAATTAGCGAGACAGCATTCTGCGAGGGCTTCAATCAATTGTATAATTTATCCTTGAGTCATCATCAAATTATATCCGCTTGGAATTCTTTACTCATTGGATTTAGAAAAGAGAGTATGGACTGGATCAAAGACCATCAACATGCATATCCAATGTTTTTATATTCCAATACCAATCAGATACATTGTGATTATGTGCTTCCTCAATTTGAAAGGGAAATAGGTGGGGATTTCGAAAAGCTTTTTAAAACCCCTTATTATTCTCATAAAATGGGGATGCGCAAGCCTGATCCGGCTTCTTTTCAATTCATTTTAGACCAGGAAGGACTGATTGCTGCTGAAACCTTGTTCATAGATGACAATGAGCCCAATGTGAGGGGGGCTGCCTCTGTGGGATTGCAAGTATTGTATTTACAACCAGGTATGTTCATTGAAACGGAATTGCCTAAGTTATTAGGGGAATAGACCTCCTTGAGTTTAAATAAAGGGTCCAAAAAAGATTCAATGGGGCTAAAAGGTCAAAAATTTACTTAAGTTCCTCAAAATCAATATAATCGGCATCTTTTTTAACTGGGTCCTTCGTTACTTTTGGGGCTGCTTTTGGGGCATTTTGACCAGAAAATCCTGTATAATTGGCGTTTTGGCCCTGTGCTTCGGCCATTTTTCGTTGCATTTCTTCCATATTTTGGCGAACGGTCTTGACCCCTTTGCGCACAGGAAGGACCACATTAAAGATCAATTTATACAATAGATAAATGAGAAATCCGTAAATCAATAGCTTGGACATAGCACAAAAATACGATGAGATTGAATAAAATTGGGTGAATTCATCCTCTTTTATTACCTTTGGTCTAGAATATGCAGAGAAATGAAGGGAACGAAATCGTTCCCTTCTTCTTTTTTAAGTATGGAAGTAAACGAATTAAAAGACAGGATTCACACCTTATTAGAACCTTTTTTACAAGAGGATCCAAGCTATTTTTTGGTGCACATCAAAGTCAAGCCTGGACATATAATAAGAGTCTATATTGATGGCGACCAAGGCTTGCCTATCAAACAATGCACTTCTTTTAATAGGAGATTGTATAAGGCGATCGAGGAAGCCGCATGGTTTCCGGAAGGTGATTTTGCCTTGGAAGTTTCTTCACCTGGTGTGGAGGAGCCTTTGATTTTAAACAGACAATATGTAAAAAATATTGGACGTACCGTAGAAGTGATATTGAACGACGAAGCTGTTTTTACGGGCGTGATGAAAGAAGTAACTGATAAGGATATTTTAATAGAGTGGACAGCAGGGAAAGGGAAAAAAGCAACCCAAGAATCCATGCTTATTCCATTTGATAATATAAAATCAACTATAGTACAAATTCAATTTTAACAAATCTCAAGCATGATCGCTTGATAAAAAAATGATGTTATGGCAAGTATAAATTTAATTGAAGCTTTCGCGGAGTTTAAAGACGCTGAAAATATAGATCGTCCTACGATGATGAAAGTGGTAGAAGATGTTTTCAAAACCTTATTGAGAAAAAAATATGGTAGTGATGAGAACTTCGACGTAATTGTGAATGCAGAAAAAGGTGACTTGGAAATCATTCGCCGTCGTGAAATCCGACCTGATGACGATGTTGATAATCCTTTAGCAGAAGTTTCTTATTCTGACGCAATCAAGATAGAGCCTGACTTTGAGATAGGCGAGGAATTATTAGAGGAAGTGAATATTTATGATTTTGGACGTCGTGCTATCTTGGCTGCAAAGCAGACATTGGCATCTCGTATCAACGATTTAAAGAAAAACGTTTTAGTAAAAAAATATTCTGATAGAATTGGTGAAATCATCAATGCCGAAATTTATCAGGTTTGGAAGAAAGAAGTATTGTTATTAGACGAAGAAGGCAACGAATTAATCCTTCCAAAAACAGAACAAATCCCTCAGGATTTTTTCAAAAAGGGAGAAACAATCAGAGCGGTGATTGCAAGAGTGGATATGAAAAATAATTCACCTGTGATTATCTTATCTAGAACAAGCCCATTATTCTTAGCTAAATTATTAGAAATAGAAGTACCAGAAATTTTTGATGGCTTAATCACCATTAAGAAAATTGTGCGTGAGCCGGGTGAGCGTGCTAAAGTAGCTGTTGAATCATTCGATGATCGTATTGATCCAGTAGGTGCTTGTGTGGGTATGAAAGGTTCTCGTATTCATGGTATTGTGAGAGAGTTAAAAAATGAAAATATTGATGTCATTAATTTTACAACGAATACTCAATTATTGATTCAACGTTCATTGACGCCATCAAAAATTAGCTATATGAATATTGATGCTGAAACTAAGCGTGCAGAAGTATACTTACAATCAGATCAAGTTTCTTTAGCAATTGGCCGTCGTGGAGTGAACATCAAATTGGCTTCTGAATTAACAGGCTATGAATTAGATGTGTATCGCGAAGACGAAGAAATTGTAGATGAGTTTGATATTGATTTAGATGAATTTAGCGATGAGATTGAAGCATGGATCATCGATGAGTTTAAGCGTGTTGGTTGTGATACAGGAAGAAGTGTATTGAAATTAAGTGCAGAAGAATTAGAAAAAAGAACTGACTTAGAAGTGGAGACTATTGCGGAAGTCCGCCGTGTCTTGACAGAAGAGTTTGCTAAAGGTGAATAACCTTTAAATAGAAGTATATTTGTAAAAGGAACGCGTCTCTGTTCAAAAAAAGAGACAAAAAACATTAGAATGTCAGAATTGAAACTACCAAGACTGTTAGCAGCTGCTAAAGAATTCAACATCGGTCAAGATACCTTGATTGAATTCCTTAGTACAAAAGGTTTTCCTAAGGATGACCTTAAGCCAACGGCCAAATTAACTGAAAGTCAGTATTATGCTTTGCAGGCTGAATTCCAAAGCGACAAGGT
>CAMBDE010000047.1 GCA_945865295.1 Chitinophaga pinensis
CCTTTCTTCAAAGCTGCTGATTATGGTATTGTGGGGGACGCATTTGAAGTATTACCAGCCCTAACAGCTGCCATACAAAAATCAAAGGCCTAATTCAAATCAATGCTTTTTTGCTTTAACTTTGTAAAGCAAATTATCTTATGCAAAAAATTGAACTTGAAATTGTTGCACTATCTCATAGTATCACCCAATCTAACTCCTACGCGGTTATTTTAGGAGAAGTAAATGGATTGAGGCGTTTACCTATTGTGATAGGTGGATTCGAGGCGCAAGCAATTGCAGTGGCATTAGAAAACATGCATCCTTCGAGACCCTTGACACATGATTTAATGAAAAATTTCATGACTGCATTTAACCTTCAATTACAGGAAGTGTATATCTGCGATTTACAAGAAGGTATTTTCTATTCTAAATTAGTTTGTTTCAATGCAAACGATACGATTGAAATTGATAGTAGAACAAGCGACGCATTGGCTTTAGCAGTTCGTTTTGGCTGCCCTGTTTATGTCTATGAACATATACTGGATCAGGCAGGATTAACTAACGAAAAAGCAGATAAAATATATATGCCTGCTACCATTACAAAAACATCTGAGCGAAGTGACTTAGCTAAACTTTCATTAGCAGAATTGAATCAATTACTGAGTGAAGTATTAGAACAAGAAGATTATATCCGCGCCATTGATATCAGAGATGAAATCAATAAACGCAATGAACCAAAGCAGCCATAGGATGATTCAATTCCCAAACTGCAAAATCAACCTTGGTCTTTCTATCCTTGCAAAAAGAGCAGATGGTTACCATGAACTTGAAACAGTATTTTATCCCATTGCAATTTCAGATGCCCTAGAAATTTTACCTTCAGCTAATTTAACCATGACTCAATCTGGCATTGCTGTTCCTGGAGACCCTGCACAAAATCTTTGCTTAAAAGCATACCATTTACTTAAAAAAGATTTTCCTACCCTACCTGCTGTTCAGATGCACTTGCATAAAAATATTCCAATGGGTGCGGGTTTAGGTGGAGGATCAAGTGATGGAACTTCGACTTTGCTTATTTTAAACCAACAGTTTTCATTGGGCCTGAATGATCAACAATTAATTGATTACGCAAGTCAACTAGGAAGTGACTGTCCCTTTTTTGTTTATAATAAAGCATGCCACGCCACAGGAAGAGGTGAAATTTTAAAACCTATTACATTAGATTTATCCAATTACCAATTTTTACTGGTACACCCGGGCGTACATATAGCTACAGCATGGGCATTTCAACAACTGAACCCAAATATAAAATCAGAAAGCATACAAGCAATCATTGAAAAACCAATCACCGATTGGAAGAATACTTTAATCAATGATTTTGAAGCACCTGTTTTTAAAGCGGAACCTAAGCTTTCGGTCATTAAAGATCAACTCTATCAACTAGGCGCAATTTACGCTAGTATGAGTGGATCAGGAAGTTCCTTATTTGGCATCTTTTCAAAGGGTCATTTTAACCAAGCTCCGTCTATTGAGCATGCATTACGCATTGACTTAATTTAGATTTTCAAACCAAATTGGCATTGCGAACGTTCGTTATTAAAATTTATATAACGTAAAGCTTTTATAATTAATATAAACCAAGATTTATTAAATCTTTTTAATCATACTATTATAAAAAAGTATTTTTATGTAATTTTGTTTAAATTATAAATCATAAAAATAATCTCAAATAAGAATTTGCAACTAGAATCAATCCAAAAATGGGTGCCATTTACCCTCTTGACTATTGTTGCAGTTGCAGCATTATTTGTACCTCAGTTACCAAATTTTGTAGGAGACAAGACAACCTATAATGCAGCAGATATTAGCTGGATATTGATGGCTACCGCTTTAGTATTTATAATGACACCTGGTCTTGCCTTTTTTTATGGAGGCATGGTACATCGAAAAAATATTCTATCTACCATGATTAAGGGTATCGTTTCTGCAGGCATAGTCACCATTATTTGGGTGACTATTGGTTATAGTTTAAGTTTTGGAAATTCCATGAATGGAATTATTGGGAATCCAATGACGCATTTGTTTTTCAAAGATGTTGTGAATGGAGCGCCTAGTTTACAAGGCGGTGCAGCTATGACCATTCCTTTATTATTATTTGCATTATTTCAATTAATGTTTGCAATCATCACACCAGGTCTTGTTGTAGGTGCAGTGGCAGAGCGTATCAAATTCACTTCTTATATTTTATTTATTGTTCTGTTCATTATATTAGTCTATGCACCATTAGCACATTGGTCTTGGCATCCTCAAGGATTTTTATTTAAAATGGGCGCCTTAGATTTCGCTGGTGGAACAGTCGTACATATTAGTGCGGGTTGTGCGGCCCTAGCAGGTGCCATTGTATTAAAATCTCGTCGATCAAAATTAGAACAACACGAAATCCCTCCAGCTAATATTCCTTATGTTTTAATTGGTACGGGCTTACTTTGGTTTGGTTGGTTTGGATTTAATGCAGGCTCTGCATTAGGTGCCAATAGCTTAGCCATTAATGCATTCGCAACTACCAACACTGCAGCAGCAGCGGCTGGTTTAGCTTGGATGTTTTTTGACGTAATGAAAGGTAAAAAACCATCTGTCCTTGGATTTTGTATTGGTGCAGTTGTAGGTTTAGTAGCGATTACCCCAGCAGCAGGTTTTGTAGGTATTCCTCAAAGTATATTTATTGGTTTGATAGCAGCTATAATTTCTAATGTCGCTAGCCATGCATTTAAATTATCAAGAGTAGACGATACATTAGATGTATTTCCTTGTCATGGTATTGGAGGAATGGTGGGCATGTTGCTAACAGGCGTATTCGCTTCTAAGGCAGTTAATCTAGCTGGTAATGATGGTTTGTTTTACGGAAATCCAATATTTTTCTTGACTCAATTAAAAGCCATGTTAATTGTGGTTGCGTATAGTTTCACTGTCTCATATGGTATTTTTAAATTAATTGCCTATTTGTTGCCTTTACGTGTATCCGAGGAAGAAGAAGAATTGGGGCTTGATGCAACTCAACACGATGAAAAATATGGACGAAATCCAATGAAGACATAACTATTTTATTGGTTTTTAAGCAAGCAATCTACAGCTTGAATTTCTATTCGGGCCTTTTTTATTATATTAGAGGCTATGATGAAAAAAATTGCTCGTCCTTTCCAGATTTTATACTGTATTTACGCTTTATTTATTTTTGCCTGCTTGACAATCATCTCGCTATTTGCAATGTTATTTATTCTGCCATTCGGTGATAAATATTTAACCATAGGTATCTATAAAATTGGGCGCTATTTTTCCAAAACATTGTACCTATTCATAGGCATGCGCCATCAAGAAATTTACGAGGGCATCCATCATTTTAATCAAGCGCATGTATTTGTTGGAAATCATAATTCTTATATGGACATCCCTCCTATTGTACAATTAAAACATCAGCCAATTAAACCATTGGGGAAATTTGAATCCTCAAAAATTCCACTTTTCGGTCTATTTTATAGGCATATCGTGATTATGGTGGATAGATCTGATCCGGAAAAAAGAGCACAAAGTCTTAATAATTTAAAAGAAGCTTTAAAAAATAAAATTTCAATTTTTATTTTCCCTGAAGGCACTTTTAGTATGACCGAAGAAAACCCATTGAAAGATTTTTACAATGGGGCATTTAAACTAGCTATTGAGATGCAGGTGCCAATACAACCCGTTTTATTGGTTGACTCAGTGGACAGAATGCACTTTAGTAGCATTTTTACCCTTAGCCCAGGCATCTGTCGCGTCGTTTATTTACCTACAGTTTATGTGGATAATTATACAATAGAAGATCTTGAAATTTTGAAGGATCAAGTGCACCAAATGATGGATGATGGATTAAGAAGATATCGCAACTATCCAGCATCTTAATGTATTTTTGTAGCCCAATATGTACGCCGAAATCATCATACCATTAGCCCTACCAAAAAACTATACTTGGGCCATTCCCACTGAATTAGCCGAGGGCGTGATGATTGGTATGCGTGTAGAAGTCATGCTGGGATCCAATAAGCGGTATGCCGGAATTATAAAAAGCATCCTCACCGAAAAACCTGCTGGCTTTAATCCAAAACCAATATTAGGTGTATTGGACGAAGCACCCATCGTTTATCCAGCCCAATTACAACTATGGGAATGGATGGCTAGTTATTACATGTGCACGGAAGGGGAAGTCATGCAGGCTGCAGTACCCAGTCATTTAAAAATATCAAGTGAAAGTATATTCATTTTAAACGAAGCCGCCAATATAGATGGCCAACACTTAAGTGATACTGAATATATTATTTCAGAGGCATTGCAAATAAAAAAACAACTTAGTTTAGTTGAAATACAAAAGTTGTTAGATAAAAAATCGGTTTACCCTATTATTAATAAACTCATCCAAAAAGGTATTTGTTCGGTTCAGGAAACAATGCATGATAAGTATACCATCAAAGTTGAAAATCTACTGCATTTACATCCCGATTATCATACTGAAGCTGCATTAGAGCAATTGTTAAACGATTGGACCAGGGCACCTAAACAATTAGCCCTATTACTTTCATTCTTGCATCTGCAAAAAACAGAGGGGCATGTGCAACAAAAGGCTTTGTTAGAAAAATCAGACGCTACGCATGCACAATTAAAAGCATTAATTGATAAAGGGATTCTTTTAGTTGAGAAAAGAAAAATAGACCGCTTAGCTGTTGATGCGAGTATGGGCAATGCCAACTTACACCAATTGTCTGAAGCACAAGAGTTGGCATATAATTCCATGCTTGAACAAATGAAAACACATTCAGTGAATCTACTACACGGGATTACAGGAAGTGGTAAAACACAGGTTTATGCAGCATTAATAGAGCAGGCCATTCAGTCCAACCAACAGGCATTGTATATGCTGCCAGAGATTGCATTGACTGCGCAAATGATTCGTCGACTTAAACAATATTTTGGAGGAAAAATTGCTATTTATCATTCTAAATTTAATCCAAACGAAAGAGTTGAAATTTGGAATAAAGTAAAATCTGGTGAAATTAAGATTGTATTAGGTGCGAGGTCTGCCTTATTCCTACCCTATAAGAATTTATCCTTAATCATTATTGATGAAGAGCACGATGCTTCTTATAAACAACAAGATCCTGCGCCAAGATATCAAGCTAGAGATACCGCCATTTATTATGCTAATCAGCTGGGTGCTAAAGTGGTATTGGGATCTGCGACGCCTTCTGTTGAAACTTATTACAATGCCATGCAACATAAGTTTGGCTATTACCATTTAAAGGAAAGATTCAGTGAAGGTGCATTGCCCAAAATGGAAATAGTGGATACAAAAAAACAAACTGACCAATCAGCCATATTATCCCCAGATTTATTGGAAGCGATTAGAGACACTGTGGCAAAAAATAAACAAGTCATTTTATTTCAAAATAAAAGAGGCTATGCACCTTATATGATTTGTGAAACATGCGGCTGGATTCCGCATTGTAAGCAATGTGATGTCAGTTTAACTTTACATAAAGGAAAAAATTTACTGTCTTGCCATTATTGCGGAGCAGCCTATCCAGTTGTGCATACCTGTGAAGCTTGTGGCAAACAAAGTTTCAAACAAAAGAGTTTTGGCACTGAACAAATTGAAGAAAAATTAGCATTGGCTTTGCCAACACTAAGGATTGCTAGAATGGACTTGGATAATGTAAAAGGTAAAAATGAACATGACCATTTAATCCAGCAATTTGAAAGAAGAGAAATAGATGTATTGGTAGGCACTCAAATGGTTGTAAAAGGGCTAGATTTTGAACATGTAGACTTGGTTGGCATTGTGGATGCTGATAGTTTACTGAATTTCAATCAATACAGGGTCAATGAAAGGGCATTTCAGATGATGGAACAAGTGAGTGGTAGAGCAGGTCGAAAAAATGATCAAGGGAGAGTGATTGTACAACTAAGTCAAACCAATCATCCTGTAATTGAATTTGTGAAAGACCATGACTACAAGGCTTTTTATGAATTTGAAATCAATAATAGAAAACACTTTGCTTATCCTCCATTTAGCAGATTAATGAGTATCCTTTTTAAACATAAAGAAAATCATATTGCAGAAGAAGCTGCAAATCACTTTTTGAAATCATTAGATCCAATGATTCAAAAAACAGTCATGGGTCCTGTGCAACCCATCATCAATAGAATAAGGAATAAATATATTTGGGAACTTTGTATAAAAATAACCAAACAACCACAGCAATTGCAAATTGCAAAAAAACAGTTATTGCATTTTATTCGTTTAATTGAAGTGCATCCAAGGTATAAGTCTGTTCAGATTATCATAGACATCGATCCTAACTAAATGAAGCTTCAACAAAATATAGCCTTAAGACCGTATCATAGTTTTGCTTGTGAAGAAATTGCTAGTTTTTTCACTACAATTTCAACAAAAGAAGCTTTAATCGAAGCAATTCAATGGGCGAATGAAAACAACCAGCCCTATTTGATACTAGGATCAGGTACGAATGTTTTATTTACAAAACAATTCAATGGATTGGTCATTAAGATGGAGCTAACTGGTATCCAAAAACTACAAGAAACAGCCTCAGAACTACTACTTCAAGTTGGTGCAGGTGAAAACTGGTCGCATTTTGTAAGTTATTGTGTCCAAAAATCCTGGGGTGGCCTAGAGAACCTCAGCTTGATTCCTGGTTCGGTTGGTGTTGCACCCATTCAAAATATTGGTGCTTATGGTGTAGAAGTGAGCGAGCACATCATAAGTGTGGATGCATTTGACACGATAAAAAATGAATGGATAACCATACCAAAACAAGATTGTGCATTTGGATATAGAACAAGTATTTTTAAAAAAGAAGCCAACCGATACATCGTTTGTGCTGTTCAATTTAAATTATCAAAGCAGCCTTTATTAAGAACTGACTTTGGTGGTATTAAAGCAGTATTGCATGCCAGAGGCATCAGTAATCCAAGTGTGGAATCTATTGCCGGTGCCGTGATTTATTTAAGGTCTAATCAATGGCCGGATCCAAAAATATTGGGCAATACGGGTAGCTTTTTTAAGAACCCTATGATTACAACAACTCAATATGATCAGCTAATGATTCGATTTCCTTCATTAATGGCCTATCCTATCAATGACCATACCTATAAAATTGCTGCTGGATGGCTTATTGAAGCTTGTGGATGGAAAGCTGTTACTAAAGATCAAGTTGGTTGCTATAAAGACCAAGCATTGGTGATAGTGAATTATGGTGCAACAAAAGGAAAGACCATCTTGGATTTCTCCGAAGAAATCATTGAGTCTATACAAGTGAAATTTGGGATATTACTAGAGCGCTCAGTTAATATTTTATAGTCAAATCTGCTCTTCTATTTTGAGCTCTACCCTCTTTTGTTGCATTACTTGCAACAGGTTGCGTATCTGCCATTCCAATCAAGGATATTCTATTTTCTGCAAGTCCTTTTTTGAGTAAATAGACTTGTACTTTTTTAGCTCTAGATAAAGATAAACGATCGTTGATTTTTTTTGTACCTGTATTATCAGTATGTCCAGAGATGATTAAACTTGTTGTTGGATATTGTAACATGATTTGAACCAAAGCATCTAAACCTGTTAATGACTTAGGAGCAATATTAACTTGACCGATTTCAAATTTCAAAGCAGCTGCAATGATATCTAACTTAGGTTGAAGATCTTCACATCCATTGTTGCCAGCTACCCCTGCAATGGTAGGACATTGATCAAGTTCATCATTGATGCCATCTTTATCAGTATCAGGTATCGCACAGCCGTTATAACCTGCTAAACCAGCGAGTGTTGGACATTTATCCTGATCATCTGGAATCCCATCCTTGTCGGTGTCTGGCACAGGACAACCTCTATATTTTACTGCTCCTTCCGCATTTGGACATTGATCATTTTCATCATTGATACCATCCCCGTCTTCATCAGGAACTGGACAACCTTTGTATTTTAACAACCCACTTCTTTCTGGACAGTCATCTATTTCATTAGAAACGCCGTCATCATCTTGGTCTGCTTGCACTGGTGCTGTAGGCAATGCAATGGCTTTTTTCTCTTTTAACTTTAGAGGGAAAGAATAACTAACACCATAATTCTGATGCATTTTAGTCAACTTAGAAGCCTCTGCATTATGCGTCGCAAATAAATGAAAAAATGATCCTTGCTTGGCTTTAAATTGAACGCCAAGACCCATGGGCGCATAGCCTGTAAAATTGGTCGCATCTTTTGCCAATCCAAGTCCTAGAATAGCATAAGGTACCATTGCCTTATCATCAGTAGCTAACTTGATATGAACACGAGCGTCAATAGCAGCATATATTGAATTTGTAGTTGCTTTTGGCTGCTTAGAAGAAACGTAATAAGGATATTTTAATGAACTAAAATCCAGATTCACTAATGCATCCAATTTCGGAGCTACTCCTTTGAAGAACTGAACACCTAAAGCTGGTGTAAAAACAGTTAACCCCTCTGTTAGAGGGGTTAACTTAAAATTCAGTATAGACGCTTTCAAAGCTATCGAAGCTGGTTTATTTTTATTTACTTTTTGATCTTGCGCATTGCTTAACAAAGAAGAAAATAAAATAAAGGTTACCCCAATTACTTTTTTTGACATATATTTTTTTAATTCAATGGGAAGCTATAGCTAATTCCGTAATTGTAAGTAGGCGTATGCGACTTTGACATTTTAGTACTGTAGTTAACCATTAGGTTTAAATTAGAACCTTTACAAGATTTAATTTGAAGACCTAACCCAACTGGTGCATAAGCGCTGTAGTTTCTTAATGCATAACTTCTGATACCTAGACCTGCAGAAACGTATGGAATTACTGGATAATCGCCCTTCAGCATCTTTACGTTTACTCCTGTCTCAACAGATGCATAGAAATATTCAGTTGAACTCGCGAAAGCGCTTGGTTTATAGTCAGGTTTTCTTGTGATAGCTATATCAAAGTTAGTATAGATGTCAACTTGATTATCATATTGTCTAGTATAGTTAACACCAAAAGTATTTGTTGCATCTGCCAATTGACCCCACTTTTTATCATTTAAAACAGAACCTATTGAACCATTTTGAACTTTTTTCGCAGTACCAAAATCTAAAGCATTGAATCTTATTGCAATGGACGTTTTTTTCTTACCCCCCATGCTAGTTTGAGCATGAGCAGAAAAAATAAAACCCAAAGCGAACAGAGAAAATAATAATTTCTTCATATGAATTGTTTGTTAAATGTCTCACAAAATTAGGCCTTAATCCTGAATTATTAAAATTTTTTAAATATCTATTTTTCATCCAATTTGGGGTTCTTTTTGGAATACCCAATGGCGTCTACCGATACTTTTACAATTCCTTTTGATTTGAAAACCAACTGTTTAGCTGCAGATTGACTTAAATCTATCACCCTCCCCTTTCGTAGCATATTGGGGTGCATACGATCATTGATCCTTACCAGTACAGTCTTCCCATTTAGTAAATTGGTGACCCTGACAATTGTATTCAATTTGTACAAATTACAAGCTGCGGTGTACTTATTATTGTAAAAACGATCCCCTGTGGCGGTTTTTACACCATCAAATTTGCTATTATAAAAACTCGAAATGCCTATGATATGATTGAATTCGATTTTAATTCTATTGGTATCAATTTTATTTTGATGCCGTTTGATATTGACACTATCTAAATAATTTTTTGTAGAGAGTGTATTCAAATCAACCTCTTGTGCCTGAATAGGCACACTATACAATAAAAAATAAGCGAAAACCAACATCTGAATCATGTATTTTTTCATAGGTCTTCGTTTTAAATGAATCATATTGTTAAAGTGGTATCACCTCAACCACGCTATCTAAATTCAATGGGCCGTAGATATGCGGAAACAATTCATTCAAGTCTTCTGCCAATTCAAATAAGACTGGCCTTTGTACTTTAGCCTTTTCTATCTTCAACTTCACCAATCCTGTATGCCCTTGATAAAAACGCTCAAGCACGCCTTGTATTTGTCTTTCGATTGAACAATGTATAAATCCATCTTTTACAAAATCTTTAGGTAAATAGCTTTTTTTTACTTGTGCTTCTTCCCATTCTTTACTTGTAGTCACATGATATATAAATTCGCTTTCCATTTTTTTCTAATTTAAATTATTGAATAATTCTTGGTATACGTTGATCGATCAGCATTAAATCTGCTATCACCATCGCAGTTACCGCTTCGAGTACTACGGGTACTCTTAAAGCAATGCATAAATCATGCCTGCCTTTTACCGAAAAATCTTCCTGAGTATTGGTTTCCCAATTCAAAGTATGTTGCAATTTTGGTGTTGAAGATGTAGGCTTCACAGCAATCCTAAATACGAGTTCATTTCCATTGGTATACCCACCTACAACACCGCCTGCGTGATT
Source organism: Chitinophaga pinensis (assembly GCA_945865295.1). Lineage (GTDB taxonomy): Bacteria > Bacteroidota > Bacteroidia > Chitinophagales > Chitinophagaceae > Sediminibacterium > Sediminibacterium pinensis_A. The sequence goes on from CAMBDE010000047.1 coordinate 10,455, forward strand.
TGTTTTTGTTTTACCGGATGCATCTATAATGGCATCATTATGCTCCACCCCAAACATTTTTGCAGCTGCAAATCCTGTACCAAATTCAATACCTCTGATTGCTGGGATCGCAAACACTGCATGGCTGATCAAGGACTCCACTGAATCAAAGAAATGTTCACCTAGTCCAATTGGCAATCCTTTGACAACGCATTCAACAATTCCACCCACACTGTCTTTTTGATCAATGGCATTTTGCAAACCTTTCTCTAAGTCTGCTTCACCACCAATGCTTAATATTGTTGCTTGAATTTCAATTCCTTTTAATAATTTTTTTGCAACCACACCTGCTCCAACCAAACCTGCTGTTAACCTGCCACTAAAATGTCCGCCGCCTCTATAATCTTCAAAGCCACCAAATTTTTGATGCGCAGTAAAATCTGCATGACCAGGTCTTGGAACGGCTCTTTGTTTTTCATAATCACCGCTTCTTGTATTGTTATTTTCAAACAATAACATCAATGGCGCGCCAGTCGTGGTATCATTAAAAACACCTGTTTTAAAAAAAGGAATGTCATCCTCTTGTCTAGGTGTAGTGCCTTTTTGTTTGCCTCCTTTTCTACGCTCCATATCTTCAACAAAATGGGATTGCTGCAACGGCAATCCAGCTGGACATCCATCTATTAAAACGCCCACACAATCTCCATGTGATTCGCCAAAAATTTGAACTTTAAATAAGGTACCAAAACTATTCATGAATGTACTTTTATAGTGTATACAAGTTAAGCAATTTAATCCAAATCAACTTTTGCACCTAAATGCTGAAGATGCATAAAGAAATCGGTGTAGGACTTATTCACCGCCTCTGCATCAGTGATCGTAATGGGTCCATCTGCGCACAAAGCAGCTACCCCACAAGCCATCGCAATACGGTGATCGTGTTGGGAAAATACTTCTGCTCCATGAATGCCGGTTCCCCCATAGACCAACATTGTATCCTGATTGAATGCTATTCGAATACCCAATTTCGCAAATTCAGTTTGAAGTGTGAGACCTCTGTCACTTTCCTTATGCGCTAAACGACTTACCCCATGAAGGATTGTAACTCCATCGCATACGGCTGCAAGCGCCACTAAAGGAGGAAATAAATCAGGGCAATCTGTCGCATCAAATTCAAATGCTTTTAGTTGAGTATCCATTTCAGTATTATCTTTTGCTGGACCAATAAAAATTGATTGCTCATTAATATTAATGGATGCACCAGCAGCTTTTAATGCTTGCAGCACTGCTTTATCTGCTTGTGTAGAGTCTAATTGTAAACCTTTCACTGTGATAGGACCTGCAATCGCACCAGCTACTAATAAAAAAGCTGCACCACTCCAATCACCTTCTACTTTATAATCAATATGTGCTGCTAAAGATGGATGTGCTAAAAATTCAAAACGCTCATATTGTCGATGTTGCACATTCCATCCAAATGCATTTAGCACGGACAATGTTAAATCTATATAAGGTTTACTTTTTAAATCTTTTACTTGTATAACAGCATCTGTTGCATCTGAAGCAGCATAAGCCATTAACAAACCAGTTAAAAACTGAGAACTCAAAGAGCCATCAACCTCAATATTTGCAGGCTGTAAAGGCCCTTTAATTTGGATAGGTAAGTACCCGGCTTTAGATTCTATTTGAATGCCTAAATTTGGAAAAATAGTATCAAAAAAATGCATTGGTCTTTTTAATAAACTGCCAGATCCATTAATAGTTATAGATTGATCACTTAATGCTGCAATAGGTGTAAACATTCGAATGCCTAATCCACTTTCGCCACAATTCATTGATGTACCAATGGGCTTTACGCCATCTGAATGGACAAGAATAGTTGTTGCATTTATTTTATGACTAGGAGATTGTTTTAGTTCAACAACAGCCCCTAGTTTCTGAATAACATCCAAAGCTGCAAGATCATCATTTGAATGTCCAGGATTTAAAATTTGAGTTGTACCTCTATGAAGTAATGCGGCAGCACATGCCCTTTGCATACTACTTTTACTAGCTGGTGCAACCTGCTCCCCTTTGATTGTATTTGGATGAACTGTTGCGCGCATTTTAAGAATACAGTTTAATCAGTTTTTGTAAAGTTTTCATTGGAATAGTTTCATAAACCCCCTTACCAATTTTACTTAAAAGCACATACTGCATGCCAGCATTGGCTTTCTTTTTATCTTTTTGCATGACTTCCATCGCTGTATCTATATCAAAATGCATTGCAGTAGGTAAACCATATTTTTTTAGGGTCTCTACTAGTAAACCAGTTCCGGCGAAACCTAGTAATACTTGTGATATTTTAGCAGCATAGACCATCCCAACACTGATTGCATGACCATGTAATAAGGCATGTTCATTTTCAATGGCGTGCCCTAAAGTATGTCCAAAATTTAACAGCTTACGATCTCCTTGTTCAAATTCATCTTTCTGTACCACTTTCACTTTAATTTCTACATTTTTTTGAATCAATGCAGCCAAAGCTTTTTTATTCTTTTGATAGAAGGCTAAATCATTTTGATTTAATTCATGCATCATTTTTGCATCCTTAATAGCAGCATGTTTGATGATTTCTGCAAAGCCATTTTCCCATTGGTAGCTAGGCAATGTATTTAAGAAACTATGGTCGTAAACAATAAATGCTGGCTGACGAATCAAGCCCACCATATTTTTATATACGCCCACATCGATACCGTTTTTCCCACCAATCGAAGCGTCCACCATGGCTAGTAAAGTGGTTGGAACAAACCCAAATTGTACGCCACGCATAAAAACACCAGCCACATAGCCAACCATATCGGTTACGACACCACCTCCAACGCCAATCAAAACGGATTGTCTATTGGCGCCAAAGTTTAATAATGCCTCTATCATAAAATCAACTGTTGCTTGTTGTTTATGTACTTCTCCAGCAGGCATCACAATGGTAGGTTTCCCTTTGAATTGAAGTTGATGCAAGGCATACACATTATCATCTGTGATATAAATTGCATTTGCTTTGTCAACCATTTTACCAATCGTTGCAAATTTGCCATCTAACACAAATTCAACTGTGCTGTTTGAGAATTTTACTTTCCAATTTTTCATTCAAGTCCATTTATAATAACCAAAATTGCTGGAAGGTCCAGGCAATTTTAGCTATTCATAATTTTATTTTGTTGTTGTATACTTTCCATATGCACCGCATCCATGTATTTAGTGATAAAGTCGTCACTCAATCCCAATTTATTCCCTTTAGCAACCGCTCTTTCTAAAATTTCGTTCCAACGGTTGGTCTGAAGGATGGTGATGTCGTTGTTCTTTTTATATTCACCAATTTTTTGTGCCACTTTCATACGTGTAGATAAGACTTGTAACAATTCATCATCTAATTGATTGATTTGTTGACGCAGTTTTTCTAATGCCATATGAAATTCTTCGGAGGCAATATTTTCTTTTCTCCAACGAATGGCTTCCAGCATTTCCTTCAATACTTCTGGCGTAATTTGTTGTTTCGCATCACTCCAAGCATTGTCTGGATCAATATGTGATTCAATGATCAAACCATCAAAATCTAAGTCAATTGCTTGTTGTGCTACTTCTTGTAAAATATCACGACGACCACAAATATGAGACGGGTCATTGATCATTGGAATACCTGGATAACGACGCTTCATCTCAATGGCTAGATGCCACATAGGTGCATTACGATATTCGGTATTACCGTAAGAACTAAATCCTCTGTGAATCAGTCCAAGTTCTTCGATACCTGCTTTGGCAATACGTTCCATACCACCCACCCATAATTCAAGATCTGGATTCAATGGATTTTTAATTAACACAGGTACTTTCACCCCTCTTAAAGCATCCGCTATTTCTTGCACACTAAAAGGATTCACAGTCGTTCTTGCACCAATCCAAAGCACATCCACTCCAAAATGCAATGCATCTTCCACTTGTTTACCCGTAGCCACTTCTACTGCAATTGGTAATCCTGTTTCCTTTTTTGCTTGTTGCAACCAAGGCAAACCTTTAGTACCAATTCCTTCAAAGCTACCAGGTCTTGTTCTTGGCTTCCAGATACCTGCACGCATAATGTCGACTCTGCCTGTAGCAGCTAAACGAATAGCTGTTTGCATCACTTGTTCTTCTGTTTCTGCACTGCAAGGACCTGAAATAATCAATGGTGCTTTTTGTAATAAAATTCCCATGTTAACCAATTTTAATATTTGAGATGTTGTGATACCTTATCCTTCGTTGCTACCTCTTTGACCACCACTATCTGCATCATTCATGCGAATACGACGACCCTTATAGTTTTTACCATCTAAAGCACTGATCATTTTCTTTGCAGAACTTGCTTCAATTTCTATCCAACTATTCATGTCTCTCATATCAATTCTTCCTAAGACCTCTTTCTTTAAATCACTCATGTCTAAAATGAATTGTAAGAAACTCGCTTTATAAAAACCATCCTTGGTTCCTAAATTCACGAATAATCGAGTTGCGCCTGCAGTTCCTCTTGATTGGCTTCGGCCGCCTCTATCTCCACGATCAGCACCACGATCTCTGCTGTCATTATTCATTCTATCTCCACCGCTTCTGCGATCTGAGAATTCGTTACGTCCTCTTTCTCTATTACGATCCTGCATGCCACCAACATCACGACGGCCTTTTTCTGCTGCACGGATATTTAAATCTGCAGCATTTTCATAATACGCTAGGAAACGATTGAACTCTAAAGCAGCTACGCGCTTCAAAATCTCTTCCTTAGACATGTCTGCAAATTTCTCTGCTAACATAGGTACATAAGTTTCATAATCACCATGACTTACATCAGTAGACATTAATTTATCCATTACATGGAAGAATTGTTTTCTACAAACATCTTTACCACTAGGGATATCTAATTTATGAAAAGTACTTTTATTGATATTCTCAATTTGACGCAATCTGTAAGACTCTCTTGCATGTACAATAGAGATACAAATACCTTGGCTACCAGCACGACCTGTACGACCACTTCGGTGTGTATAGACTTCTACATCATCTGGCAATTCGTAGTTAATAACGTGTGTAATCCCTTTTACATCAATACCACGAGCAGCCACATCGGTTGCAATTAATAATTGTAATGTTTTATCTCTAAATTGACCCATGACTCTATCACGTTGTTGTTGTGTTAAGTCACCATGGATGGCATCTATATCATACCCTTCTCTTGTTAAACGAGCCGATACATCTTGTGCATCTGCTTTGGTTCGGGTAAAGATGATACCATAAATGCCTGGGTTAAAATCGATGATTCTTTTTAAAGTCTCATAACGATATTGTGCCGAGGTTACATAATATTGGTGATCGATACTTTTATTGGTCGCATTCACTTTGCCAATGGTCACTTCCACAGGCTCTTTCATGTAGCGCTTACTTACTTTTTTAATTTCAGTTGGCATCGTTGCACTAAATAACCAGATACTTTCTCTGTTTGGTGTGTTCTTTAAGATAAACTCAATGTCTTCTTGGAATCCCATGTTCAACATTTCGTCTGCCTCGTCTAAAACAACATATTCAATTTGCTCTAAGTTGATTGCTTTTCTTTCGATCAAGTCAATCAAACGTCCTGGTGTAGCTACAATAATTTGTACCCCTCTTTTCAAATCTCTAATTTGCATACCAATGGATGTACCACCGTATACTGCCAAGACTTGAAC
>CAMBDE010000048.1 GCA_945865295.1 Chitinophaga pinensis
GATTTATGGTTGATTGGAGATGGCCCTGTGCATCAATCCGGATTACCGATGATTGATTTTGGAGTAAGAGGCGATGTAAATGTTGATTTAACTGTGTATGGCCCTAAGCGTCCTTTGCATAGTGGACATTATGGCAATTGGGCACCTAATCCTTGTTTAATCATGTCCAAATTACTTGCTAGTATGAAGGACGAGGATGGTATGGTAAAAATAAAAGGCTACTATGATGATGTAATTCCGTTTACAGCATCAGAGAAGCAAGCATTCAGTGCAATTCCTAATGTAGATGCACAAATGAAAAAGGAATTAGGCATTAGTAAACCAGAGGGAGGAGGTAAAACATTATTTGAAACTTTTGAATGGCCTTCACTCAATATCAATGGGATTAAATGCGCAGATGTAGAAGACAATGCAAGCAATGTTATTACGACTGAATCTAAAGCCACACTTGATTTACGTCAGGTACTTGGAACTGATTATTTAAAGCAAGTTGATTTATTAAGAAGGCATATCATTGAAGAAGGATTCTTGGTATTAGATCGCGCACCTTCTGATGAAGAAAGATTACAATATCCAAAAATTGTGAAATTTAATATGGTCAATGGAGGTTACAATGCACAAAGAACTCCAATAGATCTTCCAATTTCACAGCAAGTGATCAAAGCAGTTCAATCCGCTACTAATAAGCAACTTATTTTAGAGCCTACATCGGGAGGTAGTTTGCCACTGTACCTTTTTGAGAAACATCTTAATGCTAAAGTCATTAATTTATGTCTGGTAAATCATGATAATAACCAGCATTCCGAAAATGAAAATGTTAGATTACAAAATCTATGGGATTCAATAGCTCAGTTAGCGGCTATTATGATGATGGATTAAGCCCGCCAGTCTTTTCTATGTTTTATAAACCAAAAAGTGTGTATCAAAAGAATACAGCTATTCACAATGATAGTAGGCCATGCTATAATACCAATTCCATAAAGTATCCAAAAAACTGAACCAATAGAATTAATTAAACGCAACTTGAAAATATCTTCAATTAAAAATGAATATAAAATTACTATGGTTCCTATGTACCCAAATATGTCCCAACTAGCCATTTTTCAACGATTTTATGTTACATGAAGTTAATCATTTGCAAAATGATTTGTAAAAGTATCTTCTTCTTTTTTTCAAATGAATCTTAAGTAATAAATAAACTTACGTCGTATTCTAAATGCAGAAACAAAAAGGACCTACGATTTTACGTAAGTCCTTGTTGTATAGGGCTGGTGTGCGCTCCACATATTGAATAGTAGACGCTATTCAAAAAATTTCACATGACCCGTACTGATATCATGCACACCACCAACTATGCCAATTTCACCATTTTTCACCATCTCCGCTATAATTGGACTTTTTATCAAAATATTTTTTACAGATAAACCAACATTTAATTCAGCCACATTCTCTACAAAATTTGCATTGCTCGAAGTTCTGTTTTCTTGTGTTGACATTTCTTGATCAACCGCTGGTATAATCTTAGAGATCAACCCTGTTAAGTTGCCTAATTCAACCTTATCACAAGCTCCTTTAATTGCACCACATTTTGTATGTCCTAATACCACAATAATTTTTGCACCTGCCACTTTACAACCAAATTCCATACTGCCAAGGATATCTTCGTTGACTACATTACCAGCAATTCTTACACTAAAAACATCTCCTAATCCTTGGTCAAAAATTAATTCAGCAGAAGTTCTACTATCAATACAACTTAAGATAACTGCAAATGGGTGTTGGCCATCGGAGGTTTCATTGGCTTGTTGTAAAAGATTTCTATTTATTTTAAGATTACTTACAAATCGCTTATTTCCATCTTTTAATATTTCTAATGCAAGTGCTGGTGTAATAGCTGTTTGCATTTCTTTTGTTAATGTTTTCATTTTGATTATTTTTATTTTACTTTTTATTTATTTTTTAGAGGCAAATTATTATATAGAATCAATTGCAACTGGCCTCTAGTAATATTTTTTTGTGCCTGAATCATGTAACCAGTCTCCACTCTTATTGATTCATTAATTCCAATTCCTAAACCTGCATACAATCTGTTTCGATCAAATTTTACATCTTTTATATCAACAAATAACTCATTATACGCCGAAAAGTAAGTCGTTTTTCTGGTAAAGTTTTTATTCCCTAATGGTTTAAGTAAAGCAATAAAATACCTTGTTCTTAAACCAAATTCATTGGGGAAAAAACGTTCTTCTAATCGGAATCGATGCGTGATTGAATTTGAGCCTATCTTATTTTTAAACAAATACTGTTGGTAAATTCTGTTTTCAATTTTAGTACTTGATTTTACATCAAATTCATCATAAGCATCAGTAGCCACATAAGCATAGCCTAATAGTAAATTATGATTTTGCGGTTTTAAATTATAACCAAGACCTGCCCTAGCTAAAAACTGGTTTCTTTGGCCCAAAAATTGATAATCACGATACTGTAAATCAGATTGTATATTCCACTTATCATTGATTTTTTGATTACCAAAATAAACAAACCAAGTTCCTATATTGTTTGATTGACCAATGGCTGAAAAATGGATCATGCCAATACACCCAAACAATAAAATGACCCGCTTTAACAGTAACATACTATGGCTTAAAATTTATTTTCTCCACTTCAATTGACTTAGTTTTTGCGTTGTATTCAAAATTTTTAATAATCTCAATCACATCATAGGCAATTGATTTAGAATTTGTACAATCAATAATGACTTTACTATTATTTGGAATGGATTCAAATGTACTTAATAAACTTGCCTTGTTAAAAAACGATACTTCTTCTGCAAGTACCAAGTGATGAACCGTTTTACCATTTTGATCGCTTACATTATCCTTTACATAGTGAGAATTGCGGAAGCTATGTCTTAAAGTATAAAATATTCCAAATAAGATACCCACGGTAATGCCCTTTAATAAATCTGTTGCGATAATGGCCACAACGGTTGCTGTAAATGGAATAAACTGCTCCCAACCTAACTTATACATTTGTTTGAATAAACTAGGCTTGGCTAACTTATAGCCCACCATTAATAAAATAGCAGCTAAGGAAGCAAGTGGAATTAAATTTAATAAGCTTGCTATAAATATGGCACTAATTAATAAGAAAACACCATGCAAAATGGCAGATAATTTTGTTTTACCACCGAAATTAATATTTGCAGAACTTCTTACAATCACCTGAGTCACTGGTAATCCTCCAATTAAACCTGATACAATATTTCCCAAGCCTTGTGCCTTTAATTCTCTATTGGTAGGGGTAACTCTTTTATCTGGATCCAATTTATCTGTTGCCTCTACACTTAATAAAGTTTCCAAACTAGCCACAATAGCTAATACAATTGCAATTTTCCAAACTTCAAAATTACTAATGGCAGAAAAATCTGGGAATGTAAATTGTCCTATAAAATCAGCCATTGAATTTGGCACTGGAACTGATACGATTTGTTCTGCATTTAAACTAAATGGTAAAAGTCCATTGGTAAAAGCAAGGTTAAAAAGTATCCCTAATACCACCACTACGATTGGACCTTGAAGAAGTTGAAATATTTTATGTTTTTTTGTAAGTACGGTATCCCATAAAATTAAAATTGCAAGTGAGACGCCAGCAATTAATAAAGCACCTGGTGTTATAAATTCATATGCTCTCATTATCGCAGAAAAAGTATTTTGACCATCTGCTTGTAAAAATGCGTCATCGCCTACAGCGTCCTTATCCCAACCTAGTGCATGTGGTATTTGTTTCAATAAAATTAATAAGCCTATGCCCGTTAACATCCCCTTGATCACTGAACTTGGAAAAAAGTAAGCGATAAAACCAGCTTTAGCATATCCCAAAGCCAATTGTATCAATCCGGCAATCACCACTGCGGTTAAAAATGCTTGATAAGAACCCCCCAAAGTTGCAATGGAGGTTAATACAATCACAGCTAAACCAGCTGCGGGCCCACTCACCCCTAAAGCTGAACCACTAGCCATTCCGCAAACAATCCCACCTACAATTCCTGCGATGATACCTGCAAATAAAGGAGCGCCAGAAGCAAGTGCAATCCCTAAACATAAGGGTACAGCGACAAAAAATACCACAATACTTGCTGGCAAATCGTTTTTAATGTGTTTAAATAGACTCATTTTGGTTGAATTTTAAGTTGATGGGTCAAAAATAGTAATAATATTTTAAATAATAGTATTACTATCTTAAATAATTGTAAATTTTTTAACTAATTTTGAAAATTGGTAGTAAACCCTCTCCTATGAAGCTAGCATTACAATTTAATATGAACCCTTCCCTTTATTTAAGGGATCCAGAAGGGACTGATTTAGGCAAGAATATCATTCAACATAGTATTCAATTAATACATGATACTGGTTTTGAAGCATTTACATTTAAAAAATTAGCAGAATCGATTGGCACCACCGAAGCTGGCGTGTATAGGTATTTTGAAAACAAACATAAACTTTTAGTTTACATTATATCGTGGTATTGGAGGTGGTTGGATTTCCAGATTGGATATCAAACTAAAAATTTAACGAACCCAGTATCCAAGCTTAAAAAAGTAATCACAATTTTGGCCACCACCGTGGAAGATGATCTAATGACAGGACATGTGGATGAGTCTATCTTACACCAGATTCTTATTTCAGAAGGCTCAAAAGCTTTCTTAACAAAACAAGTGAATCAAGACAATAAGCAAGAATATTTTAAACCATATAAAGACTTGTGCAATACCATTGGAGAAATTATTTTAGAATGTAACCCTAAATATAAATACCCACATTCTTTGGCTTCGACCATCATTGAAATGGCGCACCTACAGAACTTCTTCATGAATCATTTGCCATCTCTTACTGATTTTTCAAAATCGAAGGATGAAAAAGAGATTATTAAATATCTAGAAGACCTGGTTTTTAATACGATTCGTATTTAAGCTTTTTTGATTTACATTTTTGATTGCGATAAAATTTTATTTAACTGATTGAATACTAAACTACTCTTGAAATATCGGGATTGATTCTTAGTTAGTTATGGCTAATCAAAAACAAAATCGACTGAATTAGCCGATTTTTGAGGCTATGACAAATTGTATTGTTTATAACATGCATTCAATAATTTACTTACTTTAAAGTAATAAATCACTAATTTAATCTCTAAACTACCAGTTATGAAAAAATGTTATACCATTCTAGGTTTACTTTTAATTAGTATTTACTGCCAAGCACAAAGTCCAGATGAGAATTTAAAAAAACTAGGTATTATACTTGAAGCACCGAATGTTCCAATTGCTAACTATGTTGGTTATGTTAGAACTGGGAACTTAATCTATTTATCAGGATCAGGACCCGACAATGCCTTTAAGGGTATATCTAAAGGAAAGTTGGGTAAAGATTTAACTGTTGAAGAAGGCGCAGAAGCAGCAAGGCATGTTGGAATAAATTTAATTGCAAATTTAAAATCTGCCATTGGCGATTTAAATAAAGTAAAAAGAATTGTAAAAGTATTTGGGATGGTCAATAGTACAGAAACATTTACAGATCAACCAAAAGTAATCAATGGATTTTCGGATTTAATGTTTCAAGTATTTGGGGATAAAGGCAAGCATGCGAGATCGGCAGTTGGAATGATTTCACTTCCAATGAATTTGGCAGTAGAAATTGAAATGATTGTTGAGGTAGAGAATTAAAGTGTTCGTTAGTAGTGATTTGAGTTTTCACAAACTAATTCAATACTTTATGGAATGATAACGCATTAATTGATGTATATTCAGATAACTTAAAATCCATTCCATGAAAAAATGCTTTTCTCTACTACTCGCTGTTATTCCATTTTTATCCTTTGCGCAATCAACCGATTCTGCTTGGGTGGTCAATAACTATACGAAAACAGAAACCATGGTGCCCATGCGTGATGGTACTAAATTATTCACCACCATCTATGCGCCCAAGGACAATACAGAAAAGCATCCTATTTTATTAGAAAGAACACCTTATTCATGTGCACCCTATGGTGAAAACATTTTTAAATCTTATTGGACCTCTCCAAGAATGTACTTTTTAAAAGAAAATTATATTCTTGTTATACAAGATGTACGTGGTCGATGGATGAGCGAAGGACTTTTTGAAGATGTAAGACCTTATATCCCTAATAAAAAAACAGGTCAAATAGATGAAGCGACTGATACATACGACGCCATTGACTGGATGGTTAAAAATCTAAATAATAACAATGGTAATGTAGGTGTGTTTGGTATTTCATATCCTGGTTTCTATGCTACACAAGCTTCACTAAGTAATCATCCAGCATTAAAAGCAGTGAGTCCTCAAGCGCCTGTAACAGAATGGTTTATTGGTGACGACTTTCACCATAATGGTGCCTTTATGCTTGCAGATGGTTTTGCATTTTATTCTGGATTTGGGAAACCAAGACCTAAGCCTACCAAGGTTGGACCTACAGGATTTAATTTCACCAACCCAGATAATTTTGATTTTTATTTACAAACTGGCGCCATCACTAATTTTACAAAATTAATGGGCGATAGTATTCAATTTTGGAATGATTTAATGGCACATCCTAATTACGATGCGTTTTGGCAAGTAAGAAATGCAAGAAAACATGTAGAAGACATTAACCCTAATATTGCTACTTTAATTGTAGGTGGTTTATATGATGCGGAAGACTGTTATGGTGCCTGGAATTTATACAAAGCCATTGAAGGCAAAGCGAAGAATAATAATAAAATAGTGATGGGGCCTTGGTACCATGGACAATGGGCAAGGAATGATGGCACACAATTAGGTAATGTACAATGGGGATCTAATACCAGCGAATGGTATGGTAAAAATATAGAGCTACCCTTCTTTAATTATTATTTAAAAAACAAAGGAAGCATAGATCAAATTAAAGAAGCCAATATCTTTTTCTCAGGTAGTAATGAATGGAGACAATTACCAAGTTGGCCAGTAGCTGATATGAAAATGCAAGCCTATTTATTGAGCAAAAATGGAAATTTAAAAGCGGGTAACAAAGCCACTGCTGTTGCAGATTATGAAGAATACATTAGTGACCCTGCTAAACCCGTTCCTTATATTTCTGATAACTATATGATGAAAAGCAAGCCTGCTAGACATTATAGAGAATACATGGATGACGATCAAAAATTCACTTCAAGAAGAACAGATGTATTGGTATATAAAACACCAGTATTAACCGAAGACCTTACCTTGGGTGGAACAGTAGTGGCCGACTTAATGGTAGCTATGTCTGGCACCGATGCAGATTTTGTGGTGAAATTAATTGACGTGTACCCAGATAATTTTGAATACGAGACAAATAAGAAGGATTACTTAATGAGTGGCTACCAACAACTCGTAAGAGGAGAAATCATGAGAGGCAAGTATAGAAATAGTTTTGAAAAGCCAGAAGCTTTTGTACCCAATAAACCAACTGCAGTTAAATTTACCTTACCTGATATTGCACATACTTTCAAAAAAGGGCATCGCATGATGATTCAAATTCAAAGCAGCTGGTTCCCGCTTGTTGATAGAAATCCACAACAGTTTATGAATATCTATGAGGCAAAAGATAGTGACTTTAAAAAAGCAACTATTCGTATTTACCATGACGCCTCTGTGATTCAATTGCCCGTATTAAAAAACTGATAAGCAAATAGAATTTGTTTTCTATGAATTAAAATTTATGAACAATAGAACTTACATATTATTCAGTGAACTTTATGACTGCTACTCCTTACCATGTAGAGGTTATGAAAAAGGCATCTACTAATGTAACAGAGGTTTGGCAATTGAGCAAAGATGGAAAGGAACTTACTGTTCAAGCAATTGCAAAATCAAATGTTTGGGATGGCGAGCGTTCTTGGAAGACGGTATTTGTAAGAGCAAATTAAATACCAGATATATTAAGTAAATATTCATTCCTTTTGGTCGAGAAACCCTTGCCTTCTTGGGGCTGGGAAAATTTTAAGCATTCAACTTTCTAAAAAGTACCTTATCTGCATAAAAAGTTCCAAATGGAATAAGTGAAGCTAAAAAAGCCATCAACATTTTGAGTATGCTCCAGCGATGTAAAAATGAAACTTGAAGCAGTAAAACAATATAAAGCACAAAAAGGATTCCATGAGCCAAACCAACAATATAATTGGGCTGTGGCATCGAAAATTTGTATTTCAAAATCATCGTAAAACCTAAAAGTAAAAAAGAGCAACCTTCAATAAATGCTACAATTCTTAGTCTCCCCAATGCCGTTTTCGATAATTGATTTACCATTTTATTATATATTAAGCGCTATTTAAATAAAGCAGATTCGTGATTTTAGTAGAATACCGATCCGTAAAAGTACAAATTAGTAAGGAGAAGAAAACTCCAATTTTTAGTCTAATTTAGACTGACCATTTGCAGTATAATCATTTGCGTCATTACTGTCCTAATTTTTAAAGACAATCTAACTTATGATGGATTTAAAAGCAGGAATACATATCAAAAGCAATACCTCGTTGATAGGTAGTTTCTTCGAGGATACAAACATTCTAATCGTTGAATACGATGAAGCAGGAACGATAGGGTTTGTAACCAATAAACCTTTTGGGAAATCGTTGCATGAACTCATTGAATTCAATCATGCTAAACCATTTCCACTGATGGATGGTGGCCCTGTTGATAGAGATCACCTCTTTGTATTGCACAAGCGACCCGACCTCATTGATGGGGGCAAACAAATACCCAATGGGCTTTATTTGGGTGGTGATATGGATCAAGTGATTCAAGCCCTTAACACCGGGGGTGCGAATCCACAGGAAATTCAACTTTTTATTGGCTATTGCGGATGGGATGAGGGAGAATTGGAAGCGGAGCTGGAAGAAGGAAGCTGGAGCTTCTAATTAAATTAAATTCTTTGGGCAATAAATAAACCACCGAAAGTTGCAGTTAGACAAACTACAACTGTCAATAAAATATACAACAGCATGGTGCTATTATGACCTTGTTGAATGAGTGTAAGTGTTTCGCTGCTGAAGGCTGAGAAGGTACTGAAGCCCCCGCAGAACCCTACTGCCCAAAATAAACGTGAAGCTGGTGTAAGTAATTGTTTGTGGTCTGCCAAACCAATCATAAAACCTAAAACAAAACAAGCAATAATATTGATTGTAAATGTGCCAAAAGGAAAATTAGAACTATGAAAAGCGTTTACCCATTTGCCAAGTAAAAATCTAACTAAGCTACCTAAGCCACCACCAATAAAAACATAGATTAGTTCCCTCATACTATCAAAGTTAATCTAATTCTTTTTGTGATACACAATGCTACTCCTGTGGCTGAAAATACTCAGCATAAAGTGAACATAATGAAGGCATTGATTAGTATTTAGTTACGTTTTGATAATACCAAAATCAACCAATTTGGACCGATTTTAGGGGGTGTTTTGGGCACCTAGGATTAGGCCATTTTCCTGCCCATTTTGCAGATTCACATCCACAATTGGAAAGAAAGCGGATTTTGATTTGCTTACTAGGTTAAAGATAATTGGTCATTTTTTAAAAGGTAATGTCCAAAAATCAATATTTGTTTCAAAAAAAAACATTTTTATACCCTATAATTAAACAAAAAAAAATAAAAAAAGATTAAATAATTGTTAATTTATATAATCTTTTGTATTTTTAGCAATTACATACATAAACATAAACAGAAAATGAAAATGAAAAAATTACTTCTTGTTTTTGCATTGTTTTTGGGATTTCAAGTATCTCAAGCACAACAATCTAAAGTTCAAGGGACTGTTTCTGATGCTCAAGGAAAACCTATTGCCGGAGTATCAATCACCCTTAAAGGACAAAAAGCGGGTGTTGTTTCTGAAAATAACGGAACATATTCTATTTCGCTTAGCAATTCAAACGGCACTTTGGTGTTTAGTTCTATCGGCTACAGTGATAAAGAAGTGTCTATTAATGGAAAAACAACTATCGATGTAGTACTTAATGCCAAAGATGACAATCTTAATGAGGTTGTTGTAGTAGGTTATGGTACACAGAAAAAGAAAGACATCACAGGTTCTGTAGGAAGTGTAAATGCTTCACAAATCAAAAACTTGTCTTTGACAAGTCCAGAGCAAGCTTTACAAGGTAGAGTTGCCGGTGTGAATGTAACTTCTTCCTCAGGTACCCCAGGTGGTGCAATCAACATCAACGTTCGTGGTGTGGGAACAATCAACGGAAGTGCACAACCTTTATATGTTGTGGATGGTATTCCTATTGCTACAGGTTCTTTCTCTCAATTAGGAGTAGGTAACCAAACTTTAAACAGCTTGGCAGACATCAATCCAAATGATATAGAATCTTTGGATGTATTGAAAGACGCCTCTGCTACAGCGATCTATGGTTCTAGAGGTGCGAATGGTGTGGTATTGATTACGACTAAAAGAGGTAAGAATCAAAAAACTAGATTCTCTTACAATGGTTATTATGGTACACAAGAAGCATGGAAAAAAATTACACCATTAACTGGTCCTGAATACCAAACTTTATTGCAAGAAATGCTTGCAAATAGATATGGTGGAAATTTTGAACCATCAGCATATTTTGGTAATACAATCCATGATAATTCAACAGTGAATACAAATTGGCAGGACGAAATTTTTAGAACTGCCCCAATTCAAAGTCATGATATTAGTGCACAAGGCGGCAATGACAAGACAAAGTTTTATATTGGTGGTAGTTATTTTGATCAGAATGGTACCATATTGGGATCTAGATTCCAACGTTACAACTTTAGAATCAATGTGGACAACCAGGTTTCTGAAAAATTCAAAATTACAACAGGTTTAACTGGAAGCAATACAATTCAAAATCGTATTCAAAACGATAACAACATCTATGGTGTATTAAGTACCGCGGTATTATTAGCATCTGATGTTCCTGCATACAATGCAGATGGCACTTATGGCAAGGACCCATTGTCTTCTGTAGAAAGTCCATTACTTGCTGCAATTGAAAATTACAATAAAGTAAACAATAGCAGGGTAAATGCTAATTTAGGTGCTGAATACCAATTCTTTCCTCAATTAAGTTTAAAAGTGAATTTAGGTGCTGATTATGTGGCATTAAATGAAGCTAGATTTTATCCTTCTATTTCCAATGCTGGTGCAGGTGTAAAAGGTCAAGCAACTGAAGCTTATAATAAAAGTATGAACTTAGTGAATGAGAATATTCTTTCATATAAGCAAACTTTTGGAGACCATGACTTAAATGCAATCGCAGTGGCTTCTTATCAAACACAAAAATTTGAGTCTCTTTATGCATTGGCTGAGAATTTCCCAGGTAATTCAATCAAGCGTTTATCTGCGGGTTCTGTAAAGAAAGACGCATCAAGTTCTGGTAGTGCATTTGGTATCATTGGTTATGTGGGAAGAGTAAACTATGGCTATAAAGGTAAATACTTATTAAGCGGTAGTATAAGAAGAGACGGAACTTCTAACTTAGGAGCGGATAAGCGATGGGGAACTTTCCCTGCGGTGTCTGCTGCTTGGAGATTCTCTGATGAAGGTTTCATGCGTAATCTTAAGTTCTTAAACAATGGTAAGATTCGTGGATCTCATGGAATTAGCGGATCTAATTCTGGTTCTTTATTTGGATCTTTACCATTGATTAGTCCAGGTGCGAACTATTTGACTTCTGCAGGTTTAGCGCCATCTCAATTGGGTAATCCATCATTGGGATGGGAGACTTCAACTCAAACAGATATAGCTTTGGAATTAGGTTTTTGGAATAGAATCACTTTAACAACTGAGGTGTACAACAGAAAAACAGACAATTTGTTAACAAGTAGAGGTTTAGTGGGTAATGCTGGTTTCACTTCAGTGAGTGATAACGTGGGTGGAATCACAAACAAGGGTATTGAGATTTCATTAGAAACTAGAAATTTTGTTAAGCCTAATTTTTCTTGGACAACCAATTTCAACATCACTTTCCAAACAAATAATGTAGACACTATTTTTGGTGGCAATCCATTCGGTTCTGGATTCGCGAGCTGGATTCAACAAGGACAATCATTGAGTTCTTTCAGAGGTTATAGAGTGGATAGAATTTTCCAAAATGCTTCTGAAATTGTTGCAGCTAGAGATGGAACTGCTGCAAGAGCTGGTGATATTCGTTGGAAAGATTTAAACAACGATGGTGTGATAAACTCTGCTGACCAAGAAATTTTAGGAAACGCACTTCCAAAGTTCTTCGGAAGTTTAACGAACAATTTCACTTACAAGAATTTTGAATTAACAGTGTTCTTCCAGTTTGTTGGTGGAAATAAAATTTACAACAACAACAGGGCATTTGCAGAAGGTATGAATGGTTTGTTTGGTCAATATGCGACTACTTTAAATAGATGGACGCCAACCAATCCATTTACAACAATGCCAAGAGCAGTATATAATGACCCTGCAAATAACCGTCGTACATCAGACAGATGGCTTGAAGATGGTTCTTTTACACGTTTGAAAAATTTAATTTTTGCGTATAATTTAGATTCTAAATTAGCATCAAAAATGAAAATATCTTCTTTGAAAGTATATGTACAAGCGCAGAATTTAATTACTTGGACGAAATATTCTGGATTTGATCCAGAGGTAAGTACTTTTACAACAACGAATACTGCACAAGGAACAGATTTCTTAACATTCCCACAAGCCAAGACGATCACTTTTGGTTTGAATGTTGGATTCTAAATTAATTATCAATCATTTAATAATTTATCAAATGAAAAAGATGCTATATAAAATTTTATTATTTTCCACTTCTATATTCATGCTAACTGCATGTGAGAAGGTAATAGATCTAGCGCCTGAAACCTCTTTAGATGCAAATACTGCATATACAAATAGACAAGGGGTGGAAGCTGGTTTATTAGGCTGTTACAATGCGCTTCAAAGTACTAGTTATTATGGACTAGAATACTGGGCGTTATCAGATATGTATGCTGGTGTCATTTCTCATACAGGTACTTTTCCTACGTTTGCGCAGTTTACAAACAGAGGGTTACTTCCTGACAACACGAATGTTACAAATGGTTGGAATGGTATTTACAATGGTATCAATCGCGTGAATACAATCTTAGTTTCTGCTGAGGCAGTTACTGATCCTGCTTTTGCAAAAACACAATCAATTGGAGAAGCAAGATTCCTAAGAGCATTGATGTATTTTGACTTACTAAGGGCTTTCGGTGGAGGTCCAACAGGTTTTACCAAGAGTGGTAGAGGTGTGCCATTGAGAACAAAGGCAACCCTAGGACCATTAGATGCAAATCCAATCGAACTTGCAACTGAAGCGGCTGTTTGGACTCAAATTACAGAGGACTTAGATTATGCCATTGCGAATTTAAAAGCAAATGTTGCTGGTCGCGCAACAGCAAATGCAGCAAAAGCTTTAAAAGCTAGAGCTGCTTTGTATACTAAAGACTACAGCACTGCAGAAACACTTTCTACAGAAGTTATTAATTCTTTAAAAGGAACTGGTACTGGTTTGGCTTCAGACTATAGTACTTTATTCTTGAGTCAAAATACAAAACCTGAAAGTATTTTTGAATTGTCTTATGACATCAACAATACCAACTCTATCGCTTTCTATTATTTCCCAACTGGTTTTGGTGGTAGAAATGAGATTGGATCAAGTTCGACTGTTGTAGCACAGTCTAGCGCAGATGGTAGAAAAGCAATGAATGTATTTTTGATGGGTTCAAGTTATAAAACTAAAAAATACTCAAGAATCAACGGTACGGACAATGTAATCATCATTCGTTTGGCCGAAATGTACCTTACTAGAGCAGAAGCTAGAGCGATGAAAGCAACTCCAGATTTAACTGGCGCTTTAGATGATCTAAATGTGATCAGAAATAGAGCTGGTTTACCAAGTTCTACAACTAGCGATGCGGCAACTTTAGTGACTGAAATTTTAGCAGACAGGTATTGGGAATTTGCACATGAAGGTCATGCTTTCTTTGATTTCAAAAGAACTAATCGTTTGGCAACAGGCTTGACTGGTTTTTCTGGAGCAAATGCATTTAGAGCTTTATATCCAACGCCACAAAGAGAAATCTTGAACAGTGCTGGTAAAATCACACAGGTTACAGGCTACTAATTTAGCATAGGATGAAATTTAAAAGGAGTACTTTATAAGTACTCCTTTTTTTATATCGGTGGTTAATTTATAGTGCTTATTTAAAAATTGATTTTTATTCAATTAAAATCTGTTTCAACTTTTTTCTTTGAATTTTTATGATAGCTGACTCTATAGATTTTTCAGGTTCAATGATATTATATTCACCCCAAAAATTTACATCTGCAGAGTTGGGAATTCTATCAGACATAATTACGTAAGGGCTCAATTTTTGAGTGTTTATTTGCGCCTTACTGTCTTGATTTTCCCAATTAGTATTAACCAATTCAAAAGTTGTATTATAGCTAGTATTAAATATCCATTTATCCCAATTTAATTTAAATGTAATATCTCCCCGAGAATTAGAAAAAATCCATTTATTATTTTGTTCTCTGTAATCAACCTGATAGCTAACTTCTGTTGGGTAAATAACAAGTTCAGTTGGTTTTTTTCGTGTAAAAATTAGTCCGGCTTTGATTCTATTTTCAACATTAAGTTGAAAGGTTGCACTTATGATAGCAAGACTTTTTGTATCGATAAATAATTTTCCGCTATAGAGGGGATCAGGGTCTTCAAGGGATGATTTTTGTTTAAAAGAGATAATATAGACCTGCTTATCATTCATTTGGGTAATATCCTCAAAGCGAAAATTATATAAATCAAATACATTTTCTGAGAATATATTACTTGGATCTTTTATAAAATCAAGAAATAAGGCTGTAAAAAGACCTCCTTCTAATTTAAAGTTTACAGTATCTAATTTAGTATAATCAACATTTTTTCTACCCTTTAAAATATTGACTTTGTCTTGTACACCTGATGAAAATGACATTTTTTCAATATCGACAATAGATTCTAAAACTGAGACGTAAGTACGTCTTTTTTTTATTGATTCTCTGTAAAAACCAACCATTTGAATAGCGCTATCTCCATAATTTTTTGAACGATTATTGAGTACATTTGAAAATAATTTATTGGCATCTATTCCATTTACAACTACTTCTTTGAGTAGAATATTGATAGGTTCTAAATACAATAAATTTTTTTCTTGCTTCAAGTCTTTGATTGAAATAACTTTATCTTTATATCCTAAAAATGAAATAATAAGACTTGCGTCTTGTCTATCTATAGGAATTTTGATTAAAAAATCTCCCTCACTATTACTGATAGTAGAAATGTTTGATCCAGAAACAGTAATGCTTGCAAAAGTTAATTCATTCTTTGTTTTACTATCCAAAATAGATCCTTTAAAATATTTAAATGAACTAGGATCAGTATTATTAACAGAATTTATTTGTGCTTCTGATTGTATTATAACAAGAAAAAAGAAAAACAATCCCATTAGGTATCTAAAATAAAATATGTAAGATTTCATTTTATTCATATATATAAAAATTTAATCAAATTAAAATTAATACTCTTTTAAAGTTAATCAATTTATAAGAATATAAAAAGGTCTTCATGTTGGAATAACCTAACCAACAAAAAGACTCATTATTTAACTTAAGTCCTTTTTTTCAACACTTTCCAATTTTAGCTAGACGGGCTTTGCCAATGCTTCGCATTAACAAAGCCTCTCAACTTTGTTGAGAGGCTTTGTAGCGAGAATGGGATTTGAACCCGGGACCTCAGGGTTATGAAGATTTTTTGAGAAAATGAAGGCGTTGATTTGTAATGGGTTATGTTTTCACAAAACCGAAATCAACCGATTTCAGTCGAATTCAGGGGGTGTTTTCCTCAAGCAGAGCGTAAAATAGATGTTTATGCAAATTTGAGCCGCAAATTAAAGCTATTCGGCTCAAATTATTTGTATATTTGAGCCGATAAAGTAACCAAATCGGCTCATTATGTATAACTGGCAACACAAAAACTGGCCTGAATTTAAATTTGATAGCTCTTCAATA
>CAMBDE010000049.1 GCA_945865295.1 Chitinophaga pinensis
ACTCAATTTTTATTTTTTTTAATTTTAATTTTTAATATTTGCACAAGTCCCTTACCTTTGCCCTCCTGAAAATTAATTAGTACATGGCAAATCATTCGGCAACAAAAAAAGATGTAAGACAAGCAACTAAACGTCGCGATAGAAACCGTTATTATGGTAAAACTACTCGTAACGCTATTCGTGATTTAAAGACAATAGAAGAACAAAAAGCTTACGACGATAAATTACCTACAATCGTTTCTCAAATTGATAAATTAGCTAAGCGTGGCATTATCCACAAAAACAAAGCTGCTAATTTAAAGAGCAAGTTAGCTAAGCACGTTGCTGTAAACAAAGTGGTTAAGAAAAAGTAATTGAACACGCTTTAAAGCGTCTAGAATTGATATTGAATCCTGCCCTCCGAGGCGGGATTTTTTTGTCCCCACCCTATGTGAAATACTCCCTTTCATAGACATCTATTTTCATTGTATCTTCGCCTTATGACTGAAAAAATATTAATCCTAGATTTTGGTAGCCAATACACTCAGTTAATTGCGAGAGCAGTTAGAGAGGCCAATGTATATTGTGAGATTCAACCCTTTCATAATGCAATTGTCTTTGATGAACATTTAAAAGGGGTGATTTTAAGTGGCTCCCCTGCCAGTGTGAACGAAGATGAGGCGCCCAATTTGGATATTCAAGCTATTTTAGCCAAACTACCTCTTTTAACGATTTGTTATGGTGCTCAATTGAGTGCTAAGAACTTTGGTGGCAAGGTAGAAAAGTCCAATAAACGCGAATATGGTCGTGCCCAATTGCGAATCAAAAAAGATGATATCATTTTCAAAAATATTGCAGACAATAGCCAGGTTTGGATGAGCCATAGTGATTCTATTACTGTCTTGCCCGAAAATTTTGAACTATTGGCTGATACAGAGAGTATCCCAGTAGCTGGTTTTAGAAAAATAGCCGACCAAGGACATAGCTTACACGGATTCCAATTCCACCCAGAAGTGTATCATTCATCTGAGGGTAAGACCATGATCCGCAATTTCTTGGTAGAAATATGTGGTTGTAGCCAAAATTGGACCCCAGCTTCTTTTGTTAATGAGACAGTGGCTCAATTAAAAGAACAGATTGGAGATGGTCATGTGATTATGGCATTGAGTGGCGGTGTAGACAGTACCGTTGCTGCAACTTTAATTCATAAAGCCATTGGGAATCGCCTTCATGGTATTTTTGTAGACAATGGAGTTTTAAGAAAGGATGAGTTCCAACAGGTGCTAGATATGTACGAAAAAATTGGCTTGAATGTAAAGGGCATTGATGCTAAAAATATGTTCTATGATGGCCTTGCAGGTAAATCTGACCCCGAAGAAAAGCGTAAAATCATAGGAAAACTATTTATAGATGTATTTCAAATAGAGGCTTCTAAAATGTTGGAAGCCAAGTTTTTAGGTCAAGGAACAATTTATCCAGACGTTATTGAAAGCGTAAGCGTTCACGGCCCATCTCAAACCATTAAGTCACACCATAATGTAGGTGGCTTACCTGACACCCTGCACCTTAAATTAGTGGAGCCCCTTCGTAGTTTATTCAAGGATGAGGTACGTAAAGTGGGCCTTGAATTAGGCATCCCTTCAGATATGATCCAAAGGCATCCTTTCCCAGGACCAGGCTTGGCCATTCGTATCTTGGGCGAAATCACCCCTGAAAAAGTAGATCTTTTGCAAAGAGCAGATGCGATTTATATCAATGGACTGAAAGAATTTGGATTATACGACAAGGTTTGGCAAGCTGGCACCATCCTTTTACCTGTTAAAAGTGTTGGGGTGATGGGCGATGAACGTACCTATGAATTTACTGTGGCACTCAGAGCTGTGACTTCTGTGGATGGGATGACTGCAGACTGGGCACATCTACCTTATGAATTCTTAGCACATATGAGCAACTCCATCATCAACCAAGTGAGAGGTATCAACAGGGTTGTGTATGATATCAGTAGTAAGCCTCCTGCTACTATTGAGTGGGAGTAATTAAACTTAATTGATCAGACTTTAGTTAGCCTTTAGTTCAATTTCTTCTGAATAGAGGTGATTTGATCCTGTAATGTATTGACTACACCAGCTAGTTGATCCACATTCCACATAGGTTGTGCCCCTGCTTTATGTATGATATAAACTGCCTTCCAAACTTCAACTATATCTTTACTATTTACTTGATATGGCTCGTATAAAGGATTGTCACTCAACAAGGTAAGATTCTCACCAATCGAATTCACTGAACGATAATCGTTGGTAATAATACGCTTATACACCACTCCGTCTGTATTTGAAATAACAATATAGGTATTGCTGCTTTTCACATCTTTTAGACTCGCCACACGCTCACCTACAATCACACTTCCACTTGGGGTTGGTAACATACTGTCTCCCACAATCTCAAATGCGCGGTATTCTCCTGGCGCCAACATAGGTAAGGTGAAGGTATTTAACTCATCTATGAATTCTGGGTCAGCATAGCCAGCCAAATAGCCTGCAGCAGCTTTCACTGGAACAAATAACACAATCGCTGCACTACTTGAAGGATCTGTCTTAATTGAACGACGACGCTCTAAATAAGAGCCTCCCATTTTATAGCCCTGGTTCAAGTCAAATTCCTCCATCTGTGAAAGATCTTGAAATAAGAATACTTCCAAACTAATATTAAACAAGGCACAAATGGCTTCCTGTACTTCTAACCTTGGTTCTGCCCTGCCTTCCTCGTAGGCTCCAACTAGGGATCGCTTAATTTGAAGTTGGTTGGCTAACTCCTCTTGAGTCCAATCACGTTGCTTTCTGATGAATTTTAAATTCTTACCTGCGTATGACATAACTAATAATTTTAGTGCAATTTACTAATTATTTTAGTTTTTCCAAATTTATTTAGCAATTTCTTTTTTTGAGGCCATTCCCCTTCTTGGTAACTTGCAGCATGGCTAAAGTAAAAAAAGAACAACCCGTTATATTAATTACCAACGATGATAGTATCGGTGCCCCTGGTATCCACGCACTGGTAAAAGCCGTTCAAGGATTAGGTAAAGTTGTTGTGGTAGCCCCAGATAAACCTCAAAGCGGTATGGGACATGCCATAACACTAGGTCAACATTTAAGATTGACCAAAGTACATTGGGAAGACGATCCTACCGTAGAAGCTTATTCTTGTAGTGGCACACCAGTGGACTGTGTAAAATTAGCGGTAGACAAAGTGTTGCATCGTAAACCAACTATTTGTTTGAGTGGCATCAACCACGGAGCAAACCATTCCATTAATGTGATTTATTCTGGAACAATGTCTGCAGCATTAGAAGCCTCTATCGAAAGTATTCCTAGTATTGGTTTTAGTTTATTAGACCTTGGTAATGATGCCGATTTTACTGCAGCGATCCATTATGCCCGCATCATTGTTGAACATGTGTTGGCAGATAAAAAATTGGACAAACATTTATGCTTGAATGTAAATATTCCTAAAGTGTCGACCAAGATGATTAAGGGCATTAAGATTTGCAAACAAGCTTATGCTAAATATGATGAGAAATTTGTAGAGCGTACAGACCCTCATGGTAAAAAATATTATTGGCTTACAGGTGAATTTGTGAACTTTGATAAGTCAAAAGATACCGATGTTTGGGCACTTAAAAACAATTATATAAGCGTGGTACCAGTTCAATTTGATTTGACCCACCATGTATTGAAAGCACAATTAAGTAAAAAATGGAAATGGTAAACCAATGCAATTAGAGAAAGACAATTATATCATTGGCGTCCTCATTGGTTTAGCACTACCTTTTCTGGGTTTTGCTGGATTCTACCAGTGGAAGTTTAACATGGTACCTTTGCAAACCTTTATTGATTTATTGGCTAGCCAAAAATCCATCCTCTCTGCCATGATCAGTGTATCGCTTTTATTAAATGCAGCTGCATTGACTTTCTTTTTCCAAAAGCAAATTGATAAGACGGCGAAAGGCATATTTTTTACCACCTGTATTTATGCAATAGTGGCAATTGCAGCTAAATGGTTTTTATAGATGAAATATTATATCATAGCTGGCGAAGCTAGCGGCGACTTACACGGATCCAATTTAATCAAAGCCATTTTAAAAAATGACCCTGCTGCAAGCATACAATGTTGGGGTGGAGATTTAATGCAATCGGCCGGAGGACATCTTGTGAAACATTATCGCAGTCTAGCTTTCATGGGCTTTGTAGAAGTACTAATGAATTTAAGGACCATCTTATCTAATATCGCATTCTGTAAAAAAGACATCGCTGCATTTGAACCAGACGTTTTAATTTGTATCGATTATCCTGGCTTCAATTTACGCATTGCAAAATGGGCTAAAAAAAATGGTATGAAAGTGGTCTATTTTATTGCCCCACAAGTATGGGCATGGAAAGAAAACAGGGTACCAGCAATGCGCGCATCGATTGACCGTTTATTATGCATCCTCCCTTTTGAAAAAAAATATTTTAAAGATAGATGGGATTGGGAGGTAGATTATATTGGACATCCATTGATGGAAGTGATGGATGCACTTGAGCCATTAGCACATCCCATTCCTTTATTACAAGGCCAAGCTTTGATTGCATTATTACCAGGTAGTCGTCAGCAAGAGATTCAAAAAAAATTACCTATTATGCTTTCGGTTGCAAAGGAATTTCCTCAGGAACATTTTGTAGTCGCACAAGCTCCGGGTATAGATGCTACTTGGTTTAGCACACTCATTCCTAATTTACCCAATGTGCATGTGGTAGCTGCAAACACTTACGCTATTTTGCAACATAGTAAAGCAGCATTGGTGACAAGTGGTACCGCCACTTTAGAAACTGCATTGTTAAATGTGCCAGAAATTGTTTGTTATAAAGGCAACGCAATTACTTTGGCATTGGCAAAACGTTTTGTCAAAATTAAATTTATCGCTTTAGTCAATTTAATCATGGACAAGGAAGTAGTGAAGGAATTGATTCAAGAAGATTTGACAACCAGTAATGTATCGATTGAACTGAAAAAATTATTGGAAGATCCTACAAGACAAGCAACGATCAAAGCAGATTATGCGGCGCTAAAACAAGCATTGACCACCGGACATAAAGCCACAGAAGTTGCAGCTGGCATCATTCAAGCCACACTGAATAAAAATTAAATTTTAAAGCCCCTTTGCTCTATAATTTTATTTAAAAAGCGGCAGGATAAATACCCTGAATAAAGTAAACAGGATTGCGAAAATAAAAATCAATAATGAAATTCGATTCATGCCGTGCATGTATTTCATCCATTGTGTCCTAGGCTGATTTGGATCTCTTTTCTTGATAAATAAGTATTCTCCAAATTGTCTTAAAATTCCCATAGTCAAATTTATTTATTGTAATGTTTATAAGATTAAATTAAGCTATTGAGCCAAGCTTTTAAATGTGTTGTAATTTGTGCAGTTTCAATTATAAATCCATCATGACCATACATAGAATCAATTGCTACCAAATTTGCATTGGGCATATGGCCTTCCATTAATTTTTGTTCGGCCAATGGACATAATATATCACTATTGATTCCAATTATGAATGTTGGTGTTTTTATGGAAGCCAAGGTAGCCTTTAAATCCCCCCCACGACCTCGCGCAAGGTGATGACTATCCATTGACTTTGTGAGTAACCAATAACTATAAGTGTTAAATCTATTCACCAATTTATCCCCTTGGTAATTGATATAGGATGATGCTTTGAAATCATCCATTTTTTCAGGATCTGCATCGGTTTGTTTTTCTTTGAAGATGCCATAGTTACGATAGGTTAACATCCCAATGGCTCTTGCTGCTTTCAATCCTTTTGCACCTGCATTCGGCTTGACATCCTTCCATGAAGGATCTGCTTCTATTGCCAATCTTTGTGCCGTATGTATTGCAACTGCCCAAGCACTTTCAGCAGCTGTTGTGGCAATCAAAAACATTTTTTGAATGACATTAGGTTCCATTATTGCCCATTCTAAAGCTTGGTATCCGCCCATGCTTCCTCCTAATATAAGGTCTATGGATTCAATCCCTAAATGTTGTCTCAATAAAATGTGTGCCCTCACCATATCTCGAATAGTGATCATTGGAAATTGATCAAACCTGGCAGATACATCTAACTCATCTGCACTCAATGGCCCTGTGGACCCATAACATGACCCAATGATATTCGCACAAACAATAAAGTAATCATTTGGATTGATGATGGCATCCTCCCCCACAAAACCTTTCCACCAATCAGCCACATCGGAATTCGCTGTAAGCGCATGACAAACCCAGGCTACTTTTTTACCAGGCGTATATTCCCCATAATAATGATAGGCTATTTTGAGCTTTGGCAAACTAATCCCAGATTCTAGGGTAAAAGGTTGATGGTATTTATAGATGACTGGGTCCATTTTATCGCTTTCTTGTGCTAACTAAGTAGCTATTTGAATTACCTTTGTAAAGGTACAATATTTATAATTCCTATTCACGACACAAATTAACCAAATGGCAAAGATCACACTAAAGCGTATCGATTCGGATTATCAATTTCAAACCTTAGACGAATCAGGCCAGGTGATGACAATGGATATTCCTGAGGACCAAGGTGGACATGGCAATGGCGTTAGACCTATGCAAGCTTTATTAAGTGCATTAGGTGGATGTAGTGGCGTGGATCTAGTGATGATTTTGAACAAACAAAAAGAAATCATTGAGCATTATGAAATGGAAATTAGTGGCGAACGTGCAGAAGGTAAAGAGCCCTCATTATGGGAGACCGTTCATATTGTTTTTAAATTAAAAGGTTCTATGACAAAAGAAAAAGCAGAGAAAGCATGTGCTTTGTCTATCGATAAATATTGTTCAGTAGCTGCCACTTTAAGAGCTGCTGGAGCTGTGATTACTTGGGAGGTTGTTATTTTATAATTTTTTATTGCGCATTCATGAAACACGATCAGTCTAAATTAATTCGTACACAAATAGAAAGAACTGCAGAGGGTGAACACTCCAGCCCTTTGTATTTAACTAGTAGTTTTTGTTTTGATGAAGCAGAGAGCATGCGTGCAGCTTTTGCAGACGAATCGGATGCGAATATTTATAGTCGATTCTCTAATCCGAATGTGCAAGAATTTGTGGATCGTTTAGCAGTGCTGGAACATGCAGAAGCAGGCTTTGCCACAGCGAGTGGCATGAGCGCCGTTTTTGGTTCTTTTATGGCCTTGTTAAAAAAAGGGGATCATCTTTTATCTTGTAATGCTGTTTTTGGTAGTACCCATAATGTGGTGACTAAATACCTACCTAAATATGGCATGGAGTATAGTTATGTATCTGCGAATGCAACTGCTGCTGAATGGGAAACCGCAATACAGCCTAATACAAAAATGATTTATTTAGAAACACCTACTAATCCAGGATTAGAAGTGTTAGATATCGCAATGATAAGTGCCATTGCAAAAAAGCACAATGTCATTTTAAATGTAGACAACTGTTTTGCCACACCAATTGGCCAAACTCCCATTGATCTTGGTGCAGACCTAGTAGTACATTCTGCCACCAAATGGATTGATGGGCAAGGACGTGTATTAGGTGGTGCAGTTTTAGGAAAAAAAGAATTGATTCAAGAAATATATTTATTCTGTAGAAATACAGGACCATCCCTATCCCCTTTCAATGCATGGGTATTGAGTAAGAGTTTGGAAACCTTAGAAGTTCGAATGGAAAGACATTGCAAGTCTGCTTTTTCGATTGCACAAAAA
The DNA here is from genome assembly GCA_945865295.1 of Chitinophaga pinensis. GTDB lineage: Bacteria > Bacteroidota > Bacteroidia > Chitinophagales > Chitinophagaceae > Sediminibacterium > Sediminibacterium pinensis_A. The sequence continues at coordinate 7,765 of CAMBDE010000049.1, forward strand.
TTAGAAGGGCATGCAAAAATTAATTTTGTGAAATACCCATTCCTTAAATCCCATCCACAACATGCCATTGCCATCAAACAAATGAAAGATGGTGGCGGCATTGTATGCTTTGAATTAAAAGGTGGATTGGAAGCAGGACAACAATTTTTAAACCAATTAAAAATGCTTTCCTTAACTGCAAATCTTGGGGATAGCAGAAGCATCGCTTCGCACCCAGCCAGTACCACCCATTCTAAACTTTCCGAAGCAGAAAGACAAGCCCTTGCAATTACCCCAGGACTCATTAGAATCTCAGTAGGCTTAGAACATGAGGAAGATATTTTAAACGATATCCTTCAAGCACTAGAGGCCTAAGTGATTAATACAAAAGATTATATACCCTACTCAAAACCCTGAGTGGGGTATTTTTTTACCATTCATTGTGTCCTTTTTACAATATAGTTTGTATATTGAATACGCTTAAAATAACCAACGATTAAAACAAAACCTATGAAATTAAAAACAGGTGTATTATTATCTCTAATGATGTTTCTCCAATATTACATTTGGGGTGCTTGGTATGTAACAATGGGTACCTATATGGGTGAAAAATTAGGTGCATCAGGTGTAGCCATTGGTGCTGCGTATGGTGCGGGTGCGATTGCTACTATCATCTCTCCTTTCTTTGTAGGCATGATTGCGGATCGTTTTTTTGCTGCACAAAAAATCATGGGTGTATTACATATTGTAGGTGCCGCTTTATTATTTTATGCTACTAAAGTTGATAATAGTAGTTTTTATTGGGTGATCCTTGTGTACTCTTTATTATACATGCCTACGATTGCTTTAAGCAATAGTGTAGCATTTGCTCAAATGACCGATCCAGGAAAACAATTCCCTTGGATTCGCGTTTTTGGAACCTTAGGTTGGATTGCCGCTGGTTTAGTGATTAGCCAATTGGGTATTGAAAAAACCGAGGGTACTTTTATAGTTGCTGCTGGTATTTCTGCAGCTTTAGGATTATTGAGTTTTGCTTTACCAAATACACCTCCAAAAGCAGCTGGTACGCCTTCTTCAATGGGTGCAATTTTAGGAAAAGATGCTTTTGTGTTATTGAAAAATAAATCTTTCTTAATTTTCTTTATCTCAGCTATCGCAATTTGTATTCCTTTGTCTTTTTATTATGGATTTGCCAATCCTTTCTTAAATGAAATTGGATTAGATAATGTAGCAGGTAAAATGACGATGGGTCAAATGTCAGAAGCGATTTTCATATTAGCAATCCCTTTCTTATTCAATAAAATTGGCGTTAAAAACATGTTGATTTTTGGTATCAGTGCTTGGGTATTACGTTATGTTTGCTTTGCCTACGGTAATATGGATGCAAGCTGGATGTTGTATGCTGGTATTATTTTACATGGCATTTGTTATGACTTCTTCTTTGTGACAGGATATATGTATACAGAAAAGAAAGCAGGTGAAAATATTAAAAATGCAGCGCAGGGCTTATTTACTTTTGCAACCTATGGAGTGGGCATGTTCATTGGAACCAACTACAGCGGATTTGTTGTAGAACAAAATAAATTAGCAGATGCAACTGGACACAATTGGACTAGTATCTGGTTAACTCCTGCAGCAATTGCTGGGGCAGTATTGATTGCATTTATCTTATTCTTTAAAGAGAAAAAAGAAATAGCAGCTGCTTAACTCATTCATTTTCTAAAGCCTATCCCTTGGGTAGGCTTTTTTTATACTATTATTTTTTTATTATTCATTATTTCAATTATGAGAATCGCAATGTTAGGTGCTGGATTTATTGGCCGTTTTTATGCAGATGCATTACAAGGCTATAGAAGTAAAGACAAAGTTGTAAGTATTTATGCACGCCGCGAGGAGTCTGCTAAAAAGTTTGCAGCAGACTACAACTGTGCGCATTGGACCACGGAAATGGAAGCCGCCATTGCGCATCCAGATGTAGATATAGTTTGCATCTCCTTGCCTAATAATTTACACGAAGCAGCTGTGATGATGTGTTGTAAACATAAAAAAGCGGTCATGACCACCAAGCCGCTTGGCCGAAATGGTGCAGAAGCAAAACGTATGTTGATTGCAGTAGAAGAAGCAGGTATTTTTAATGGTTATTTAGAAGATCTTGTGTATACGCCTAAATTTATCAAGGCCAACCAAAGTGTTAAAGAAGGTACATTGGGTCGTGTATTATGGGCTAAGTCTCGCGAAACACATCCTGGCCCGCATAGTGAGTGGTTCTGGGATATTGAGCAAGCAGGTGGTGGATGTATTTTAGATTTAGGTTGTCATTGCGTAGAGATATCAAGATCTTATATTGGTAAGGATATCAAACCAATTGAAGTGATGTGTTGGGCAGATACACAAGTTAAACCAATTGAGGCCGAAGATCATGCCATTGGATTGGTGAAATATGAAAACGGTGCCATTGGGCAATTTGAAGTGAGTTGGACTTTTAGAGGTGGTTTAGATTTAAGAGACGAAGTGATGGGTACAGAAGGGACCATTTGGATCAATAGTTTTTTAAGAACAGGCTTTGAGATGTTTACCACCGGTAAAGGTGGAGACTATATTGCAGAAAAAGCAGAGAGTGATAGAGGTTGGTTATTCCCTGTCGGCGATGAATTAAATGAATTAGGATACAACCATATGTTCATGGATATGTTCAACTCTATCGAAAAAGGTGTGGCACCAAAAGAAACATTTTACGATGGCTATGTGGTGAATTGCATTTTAGACGCTGCTTATAAATCGGCTAAAACTAAATTATGGGAACCTGTTCAATTAGATTTTTGGAGAGGTAAAACTGGCTTAACAAAAGAGAGTCATTTAGTAGAATACGATGCAGACCATTATTTAGTGAAGGAAGAGATGACGCATTATGGTGCGAAGAAGTTAATTCTGAAGCATAAAACGACAGGAAAAATAACCGAACAAACGATCAATTAAATAACTACTACATAAAACAGCCCTTAAATTTAAGGGCTGTTTTGTTATAAATCTATTTATTTTTAAACCTTAATTTATTTAAAGGCTTTTAATGACCGGTCTATATATGATCCGTTAAATAAAAACCTAATAAATTATAGTGTCTTTTTGAATTTATTGAAATTATTTGCAGAAGTCACAATGGCTTCAAAAGGTTTTTGTGGGAAATCTTGTTCAAGGAAAAAATAATCCACACCAGCAATATCTAAATTATTGAAAGTTGCTTTAAAATCATATACCCCGTTTCCAAAAGGGACCATTTCACCAGTAGCAGTCATATCTTTTACGTGAAGTAATGGAATACGACCCTTATGTTGTTTAAATAGATCAACTGGATTTTTGCCCGCTTTAAATACCCAGCCCAAGTCCAATTCTAGTTTTAAAAGATCGGCAGAAATCTGGGAAGTGAAATAATCATATGAAACAATCCCATCCGTTACATCAAACTCAGAAGCATGATTGTGATACGCAAATTGCAAGCCTGCTTTTTTAGCAAGCTCCCCAGTTTGCTGTAATATTTCAGCTGATTTTTTGATCTCCTCCCCTGTATCTATGCCAATGCTAGCACATACGATATAAGGAATGCCTGCTTCTGCAACTAAGTCAACTAATTCCTGGCCATTGTCTTTTAAAGTCATCATCTTTGGAAAACTCATTGGTTTACCATCAGGACCATTTGGAATTTTCATATTAGGAGGTAGTTTCATAGGCGACCCAACTACATGATGTGAACGCCATTCCATCCCCATATCATGTACAAGTGCTTTAAACTCTTTAGGTTTTTTGCCATAAAAACTACCGGGTTTATTAAATGCTGATTCAATATTTTTATACCCCGCTGCAGCTAATTTTTGTAAGGAACAAACCGCATCCGTTTCCATTTGCATTAAAATGGTAAATAATTGAATACCCGTTTCTGGTAGTTTTTTTGCTTTAAAAAGACTTTCAGCCCAACTCGAATGACTTAATAATGCGCCACCTACCGTTAATGCTGTGGCTTGTTGTAAGAAATGTCTTCTTGATTTCATGATGGCTTATTTTAATGAGATTGTTGAATCATTGCGTTAATATGACACAATATAAAAAATATACCACATTTAATCAAAATATTTTATCTTTAAATTATGGCTAAAAGCATTCAAATTTCAGGCAGAAAAAAATTATTATTAGAAAAGGGGGATAAAATATACCAACCTGGCATTTCGGTAGACTGCGTTATTTTAGGATTTCACGAAAATGAACTTAAAGTACTTTTGTTGAAAGTGGAACAGGGTAATCAATGGGCATTACCTGGAGGCTTTATTAAAAAAAATGAACCCATTGAAAATGCAGCCTATAGAGTATTACAGGAAAGAACAGGCGTTCAGAATATTTTTTTACAACAGTTTAATGTGTTTGGTGCTCCTGATCGTTCTGATGCGAGTATCCATCAAAATAGATTTCTTGAATATGGTATTAAAATTCCTAAAGATAACTGGCTTTTACAAAGGTTTATTACCATTGGTTTTTATGCGTTAATTGATTTTTCAGAAGTAAATTTAAAGGATGTCGTTTCAGACGAAACTGCTGAATGGATGGATATGAATAAGTTAAGTAACCTTATGATGGACCATGCTGAGATTGTACAAAAAGCTTTAGAAACACTTAGAACACAACTAGCCTACCTCCCTATTGGTAAAAATTTATTGCCAAAAAAATTCACGATGCCTGAATTACAGAAATTATACGAAACGATCCTGAATGAAAAACTAGATCGCAGAAATTTTCAACGAAAATTGCTGAGCTTTGGTATTTTAAATCGTTTGACAGAGACCAAAAAAGGAGGCGCACATAAAGCAGCTTACTTGTATACTTTCAACGAAAAGAAGTATCAAAAAGCACTTAAAGATGGCTTATATGGTTCTTGGTAAATTTTAATAATGCATCACCAGACAATCGTCGAAGCAGATTTTTCGGGTAGCGTAAAGTTATATTTTTTCTCTTCAAAATCAATTGTGTAGACGCTTTCCTTTCCCGTATTTAAAGCAACCAATACTTTTTTACCATCCGGTCTTTTAAAACCAATGGATTTGATTTGCACATTAGATGATTTTGTTTGAATTCTAGTTGAACCTGCTGGTAGATATGGAGCAACCTGTCCAATAACATAATAACTCACATTTCGTTTTAAATCAGATCCAGCAATGGTTAAGGCACCCAAACATTCAGTACATCCACCCGGAGTATGAGGACCATAAGATGGATCATTGGCTAAATTCCATTCCAATACCAAACTACTCCAATTGGTCATTGTTCCTATGACAATATGTTCCATATGCCACATAAAATCTCCTGCAAAACTACCCTTCGAGCCTGTCCATTGTTCGGTGAAATAAAGCTTTTTATCAGGATGCGCTTGATGCACTTTTGATAAAGCAGATTCATGACCTAAGTATAAATGAAATGCCGAAGCACTCACAAAAGACCTTGCAACTGAATCATTCAAAATTTGAATAGGATAATTTGGATTGTCTGCGTTGTGATCCCAAATTACAATTTCAGTAGGGATTTCTTGTTTTTTAAATGCAGGACCCAAATGATTTTTTATAAATTCCGTTTGTTCTGCAGCGCTCATTAACATACTTGGATTATTGCCACCATGCTCTGGTTCATTTTGAATGGTGACTGCATTTATTGTAATTCCCTCCGCGCGCATCAGCTGAATGTACTTTACAAAATATTGCGCATAGGATTCATAATATTTTGTAAGCAAATGACCCCCTTTCGATTTTCCGTTGTCTTTCATCCAAACAGGTGGACTCCAAGGAGAAGCCATTATTTTTAAACTTGGTTGAATAGTTTGAATCTCTTTTAATATTGGAATTAAAAATGCTTGATCAGGCGCAATGGACATCTTTGTTAAATCTGGATCCACTTCACCCTCCTTTAAATCATCATAACTAAATACCGTAGCATCTAAATCTGAAGCACCGATACTTATTCTAAGATAATTCACGTTCAATGCATTTGATCCTTGCCCAAAAATTTCTTTTAAAATTGCACGGCGTTTTTCCTGACTCATTTGATGCAATAGATTTGCACTTCCTCCAGTTAAAGTATATCCAAATCCTTCTATTGTTTGATATTGAACGCCCTCGTTTACATAAACCGTATCTTTTGAAATAAGTTGATTGAATTGATCGGATAATAACACTGGTTTTGCAATATGTTTGAGCAAGCTTAATCCATCTGCAGTCGTCACTGTTTGACTAAACTGAGCTGTACCTTCTGAGATTAAAAACAGCATCAGTCCAAAAATAAAAGTACCTTTTTTCATACCTACTATTTAATACGAATAAATATACAATGAAATGGCCTAAAAAATGGTAAGTTTAGGTATGCAAAGCTTGGGCAATCCATTTCAGGTTCAATTACTAGGAGATCATGCCATCTTAATTAAATTAAGTAAGGGTTTGAATGGGGGTATTGACCAGGATTTACTTGCACTTGCACAATATCTAAAAGGACAAAAAATACCAGGGCTCAAGGATATTATTTTAGCGTATGATAATTTAACCTTGGTGTATGATATCCTTGATTTTGACACTAACCCCTATTTATTTGTCAATCTGTTAGTCGCATCTTTTATTGCTGAAGCTTCAAATCACAATACACTCAACAGTAAAAGCAGGTTAATAGAAGTGCCTGTATGTTATGACCCTAGCTTAGGTATAGATTTGGAGTCTGCTGCTCAATTAGCTTCTTGTAGTATTGACGCACTGATACAATTACATACAGCAGAAATTTATACCGTGTATTGTCTCGGTTTTTTACCAGGCTTTGCTTACATGGGTGATGTTCCAAAAAAAATACAATTACCAAGACATCCGCAGCCAAAAGCAAAAGTAGTTGCAGGCAGTGTAGGGATTGCAGGAAAACAAACTGGCATCTATCCAATGGACTCACCCGGTGGTTGGCAAATAATTGGACGTACCCCTATAAAAATATTTGATACAATAAAGCTCTCCCTTTTCAAAGCTGGAGATCGCGTAAAATTTAATCCCATTGACTTGGCATTGTTTCATCAATTAAACAACCAAGAAGATGTCCATTAAAATCATTAAAAAAGGTTTGTCCGATCGCATTGTTGATCAAGGGAGATTTGGTTTTCAAGATCTTGGCATTCAACCATCTGGGCCCATGGATTTTTTATCCGCCCAATTGGCAAATATAATTTTAGGCAATGCTTTGAATCATCCTGTTTTTGAATTGCATTTTCCGGCTTCTGTTTTTGAATTTCAAGAGCCTATGTTTATCTGTATTAGTGGTGCTAATTTCGTACCAGTGATCAATGAAAAAAGTGTTGCACTTAACACAGCCATTCAAGTGTTCCCTAAAGACCAGCTTAGTTTTTTGCAACCACTAGAAGGTCGATCTGCCTACATCGCTTTTAAAGGCGAGTTAGATGAAAATAAAAAATGGTTAAATAGTTATGCTAGTTTTCAAACCACTTTAAACAAGGAGGATCATTTTTCTATTCAACCTGCTCCTATCTCTGATGGGTCAGTCAATCCAATTCAACCTGATTTAGTTCAACAAGTTCAAAAGACGCTTTTTAACGAACATGAAATTAGATTTATTCCTGGACCAGCCTGGAATGATTTAGCCCCTGCATCTATTCAAATATTGATGCAACAAACATTTACGATTGATGCAAAATCAAATCGAATGGGTTTTTTATTGGAAGGGACACCAATTCATTTAACTGAGCCAAAACAATATGTTTCAAGTGCAGTCACAATGGGCACATTACAATTGTTACCCAATGGCCAAATCATCGTCTTAATGGCTGATCATCAAACCATTGGAGGTTATGCCAATTTGGGTCAAATAATTTTGGTAGATTTACCTAGGCTTGCACAATTAAATAACCATAGTCATTTTAA
>CAMBDE010000050.1 GCA_945865295.1 Chitinophaga pinensis
GCGAAACCTTCTAAACCATAAGGCATTTGTACGATAGCACCTTTTTCATCCTTACGGCTGATGGTACCATCATGAATAGATCCAATTGCAAAAGTTGCTTCTAATGCATTCCAAGGATCTTCTTCTAATTGCTTATGACCTAATTGTAATTTTCTGTTTTCTTTGTCGATGTTCAAGATAATGATGTCGATAGACTCTCCTACTTTCACATACTCAGAAGGGTGATTGAAACGCTTCAACCAGCTTAAATCGCTGATGTGAATCATTCCACCAATACCAGATTCTAATTCAATAAACACACCGTAAGGAGTGATATTTTTAACTAGACCTTTGTGCTTGCTTTGTTCAGGGAATTTATTATCGATTGCATTCCAAGGATCTTGAGACATTTGTTTAATGCTTAAGCTCATCTTACGTGCATCTTTATCTAATGTAACCACCTTCGCTTCATGCTCATCTCCTAATTTGAAGAATTCTTTAGCGTTGATTGGTGTGTTCGCCCAAGTGATTTCAGAAACGTGTACTAGACCTTCAACACCTGGTTGAATTTCTAAGAACGCACCGTAATCTTCGATATTCACAACTTTACCTTTCACTACACTACCTTCTGATAAGTCAGCTGGTAATACATCCCAAGGGTGTGGAGTCAATTGTTTTAGACCTAAGCTGATACGTTTTTTGTCATCATCAAAGTCTAATACAACCACTTGTATCTTCTGATCCATCTTAACCACTTCACTTGGATGAGAAATTCTACCCCAAGAGATATCCGTGATATACAATAAACCATCTAATCCACCTAAGTCCATGAAGGCTCCGAAATCAGTGATGTTTTTAACCACACCTTCTAATACTTGACCTTTCTCTAATTTACTCATGATCTCTGCACGTTGTGCTTCGATATCGCTTTCAATTAATGCTTTATGTGATACAACGGCATTCTTAATTGTTTCGTTAATCTTAACAACTTTGAACTCCATTGTTTTTCCTACGAATTGATCGTAATCTGTAACTGGCTTCACGTCGATTTGAGAACCTGGTAAGAAAGTTTCCATACCAAATACATCAACGATCAATCCACCTTTTGTTTTGCTTGTAACTAAACCAGTAACAACTTCACCAGTCTTATGTACTTCCATAATACGCTCCCAAGCACGATAGATACGAGCAGACTTACGGCTTAAGTGAAGATTACCATCGCGGTCTTCTTTTTCTACTACCATTACCTCAACTGTATCACCAGTTTTAACACCATTGGTGTCACGGAATTCATTCAATGAAACCAAGCCATCACTTTTAAATCCGATGTTTACTACCACATCAGTTTTAGTTAAAGCAACAACAAGACCATTCATGATCTCACCGTCATTAATTTGTACGAAAGTGTCATCATACACTTTATCATACTTTAGTCTTTCAGCTTCAGCATAAGCACTCACATTACGTTTGTCTACACTCCAATCGAAATCGTCGTGTGCAGTTTCAACAACTACCACTTCAGGTGCTTTTGTTATCGCAGTTTCTTCAACAGCTGTAGCGCCATCGAATTCCTGAGCGTCTGCGTTTAGGTTTTTTGAAAATAGTTTCATATAAAATCCGGCGTTTTTGAACCGGAGGGCAAAGGTAGTATAAATGGGATAAAATAGATGCAAAAAGCCCCAAAAAATGAGGCATTATTAAATTCTAACTAATTGATTTTCAATAAGAAATTGAGGTAGGGTTTACATTTATGGAAAAGAATGCTTCTATTGATACCTAGCTGCGTTTTTTAGGCGCCCATATGCTGCGCAGCAAGCCATCCAGAAGTCCATGCATGTTGGAAATTAAACCCTCCTGTGATACCATCTACATCCATCATTTCACCTGCAAAATGTATGCCTGGTAACATTTTACTTTCCATTGTAATGGCGTCTATTTCTGCAAGGTCTACTCCACCACAGGTCACAAATTCTTCTTTGAAAGTTGTCTTTCCTTTAATCGCCAAAGACATTCTTGTAAGCAATTGAATGAGCTGTTGTTGTTGTGTATTTTTAAGATCGGCCCATTTTGTTTGTAAAACAATACCCGCTTCGGTTAGTAGGTAATGCCAAAGTCTTTGTGGCAAATCAAATGGATTCTTGGATCCTATTTCTCTTCTTCCTAAATCTTGTCTAAAATTCATCCACTCTAATCGCAACGAATTTTCATTATACAAAGGCACCCAATTGATTAAAATATTGCCTTCATAGTTTGCATCCGCCATGGCCCTAGCGCACCATGCAGATAACTTAATCGCTGCAGGTCCACTGATACCCCAATGCGTAATGAGCAAAGGGCCTTGTTCCATAAATTTTTCACCCTGCCATTGAATACTTGCTTGCTCCACAGCCAAGCCCATTAAAGTGGTAATTTTTTTATCAATAACATTGAATGTAAAAAGTGATGGGACAGAAGGAATAAAATGATGCCCAAGGGTTTCAATCCATTTAAAATTTTCTGCCTTCACAATACCACCAACAGCAAAACAAATTTGATCTGCTTTAAGTATTATTTTATTACTACAGATGATTTCAAATTGATTTATAGTATCGGCCTTTTTTTCAATACTGACTACTTCATGGTTTAAAAGTATTTCAATTTGATATTGATTTACTTTTTTCATAAAGCAGGCTACAATGGTTTCGGAATCATTAGTGATGGGAAACATGCGGCCATCTTTCTCGGTATGTAATTTAACATCGTTATGAGCAAACCAGTCGATTGTTTGCTTTGTTGCAATTTGATAAAATGCTTTTTTTAAAAACCTTTGCCCTCTTGGATATTTTTGAATTAACTGGTCTACATCAGGACATGCATGTGTTACATTGCAACGACCGCCTCCACTCACACGTACTTTTGATAATAATTTAGAAGATTTTTCTACGATGGTCACATGCCAATCGGGATGCATTTCTGCAATTTGAATCGCACAGAAAAAACCTGCAGCTCCACCTCCCACTACTACAATGTTTTTTGTTTCCATGACGCTACTTTACAAATTAATAGTAAGATGAATTTAAATTGATATTTGCTTTCTCTGCAGCTTCAATCATTGAAAAATTTGATAAAATCAATGCTTCATTTTTCTTCACACAAACATCATGTTCAAAATGTACAGATACTTTTCCATCCTGTGTTCTGACAGTCCATCCATCCTCTTCTGTAAAAACTTTATGTGTACCTAAATTAATCATCGGCTCAATAGCCAATACTAAATTTTCTACCAACTTCATACCTGTGCCTCTTTTACCATAATTAGGTACTTGAGGATCTTCATGTAATTCCGTTCCTAAACCATGTCCTACTAATTCTCTTACTACACCATAACCATTTTTTTTCTCGGTATGTTCTTGGATTGCAAAACCAATATCACCTACTCTATTATTCACGATTGCTTTTTCGATGCCCTTATATAAAGATTCCTTAGTTACTTTTACCAATTGCAAGAGTTCTGGAGCCACTTCTCCTAAAATAAAAGTATAAGCATGATCTCCATGCCAGCCATTTAAAATTACCCCTAGATCAATAGATACAAGATCCCCTTCTTTCAATGCTATTTTATTTGGAAAACCATGCACCACAACATCATTGACTGATGCACAGATATTGTGCGGATACCCATGATAATTATAGAATGATAAAGTAGCTTGATGGTCTTTGACAAATTCCATACAAAATTGATCAATGTCTAAGGTCGTCATACCCGGCTTGATCATTTTCGCAACCTCTGTCAAAGTTTGACTCACTAATAAAGCAGCCTCTTTCATGAGGCCAACTTGTTCTTCTGATTTAGTATATACCATAGAAAGTGAATTCGTTGCTAAAAAAACAAACCCGTCTTTTGAAGGACAGGTTTGTAAAGATAATTATTTTATAAAAAATTACATACCTGTAATTGGTGATCTACCTTGAACACGACCCGTACTCATCAAACCATCATATTGACGCATCAATAAATAAGTTTCAATCTGTTGTAAAGTATCCAAGACAACACCCACCATGATCAATAAAGAAGTACCTCCAAAGAACGTGCTGAAACCTTGAGTGACACCCAATTTTTGAGCAAAACCTGGAAGGATACCTACCAATGCTAAGAGGATCGCACCTGGCAATGTAATTCTATCCATGACAGCACCGATATAGTCTGTAGTTGGTTGACCAGGCTTTACACCAGGAACGAATCCATTGTTACGCTTAAGGTCTTCAGAGATCTGCTTTGGATTAAAAATTAAAGCAGTATACAAGAAAGTAAATCCAATAACCATCACAGAATAAATCAACATATACCAAACATTGCTGTGGTCATTGAATATTCTAACGATACCTTGTGCAGAATCAATATTTGTGAAAGAAACTAAAGTTGGTAAAAACATAATTGCTTGTGCAAAAATGATTGGCATTACACCAGCACTATTTACCTTAACTGGTAAAAACTGACGTGCTCCACCTACTTGAGCGCCACCAATGACTTGCTTTGCATAAGTTACAGGGATCTTGCGAACACCTTGTACCAATAAAATCAAGCCCATAATGATGGTTACTAAAATTGCAACTTCAATTAAGAAAATCAACAAACCACCACCACCTTTTTGGCTTTTAGAACCAAATTCCATGATGATTGATTGCGGTAAACGCGCTAAGATACCCACCATGATAATGATAGAAGTACCATTGCCTAAACCTTTATCTTGAATTTTCTCTCCTAACCACATTACAAACAAAGTACCCGCTGTTAAAGTGACTACAGTAGAGAACCAGAAATAATCTTTGTAAGCAGGAATCAACGCATCTGCATAACCTGGGCTATTTAAATAAGCTACATATGCACCAGCTTGGAATAAAGTTACAATCACTGTCAAATAACGTGTCCATTGATTGATTTTGTTTCTTCCACTCTCTCCCTCTTTTTGAACCTTCTGTAATTGAGGAACTAAAATAGTCATCAACTGCATAAAGATAGAAGCAGAGATATAAGGCATAATACCCAATGCTAAAATTGAAGCTTGAGAAAATGCACCACCAGCGAACATATCAAAAATACCTAATAAACCTTCGTTACCACCTGCTTTTTGAGCAGCTTCGATGGCCAATGGATTAATACCCGGTAAAGTGATTTGTGCACCAATTCTATAAGTCAATACGAACAACAAAGTCACTATAATCTTAGATTTTAGTTCGTCGATTGCCCAAATATTTTTTAATGTATCAATTAGTTTTTTCATCAGTGTTTAATTATGTGCTTGGCCCTTTAAATTAAAAAGACGCACTGTTAATGCGTCTTGCAATATACTAAAAAATTAGATTATTTCAATGGTTCCGCCAGCTGCAACGATTGCTTCTTGCGCTTTCTTACTTGCTGCGTTCACTCTAAAATTGATCTTAGTTTTTAATTCGCCATTTGCTAACACTTTTACCAAGTCGGTACGTGCTATCAAGCTATTCATATATAAGTTTTCTGGAGTAATTTCTGTGAAACCGTATTTCTCGATCAATTGATCTAATTGACCTAAGTTGAACACTACGTAGTCAATACGATTGATGTTTTTGAATCCACGCTTTGGAACTCTACGTTGAATTGGCATCTGACCACCTTCGTGTGCCATTTTGCTTTTGTAACCAGCACGAGACTGACCACCTTTATTACCTTTAGTAGATGTACCACCCTTACCAGATGCTTCACCTCTACCGATTCTAATTGCTTTGTGTACTGAACCTTCTGCAGGTTTTAAATTGTGTAATTTCATTTTTTTGATTTTTACTTTCGGGGAATCTCCCCTCGCATTATAAATTGAGAAGTTCCGCTATTAAGCGATCTCTTCTACTTTAATTAAGTGGCTTACTTTATTCACCATACCTAAGATTTGAGGCGTCGCCTCAACTTCTTTAGTAGCGTTTATTTTTCTAAGACCTAATGCAATCAAAGTTTGTTTTTGACGCTCAGATCTGTCGATGCCGCTTTTTACTTGAGTTATTTTAATCTTTTTCATCTGTAATTATTGATGGTGTATTTAGAAAATCAATGACTTGATTATCCGTTAAATACTTTTGATAATTTAATATTTCTTGTTTTTGCAACTTGGATTGGCTCGCGTAACAAACCTAATGCTTTGATAGTTGCTTTCACCACGTTATGTGGATTCGCAGAACCTAAGCTCTTAGCTAAGATATCCGTGATACCTGCGCTCTCTAATACAGCACGCATGCTACCACCCGCAATTACACCAGCTCCGTGTGCAGCTGGCTTAATCATTACTTTAGCAGCACCTTCTTTAGCCAATTGCTCATGAGGAATCGTTCCGTGCATAATAGGCACTTTCACTAAATTCTTCTTAGCATCTTCAATACCTTTTGTAATGGCTTCTTGCACTTCTTTAGCTTTACCTAAACCTTGACCCACCAATCCATTTTCGTTACCTACTACCACTAAAGCGGAGAAGCTAAAAGTACGGCCACCCTTAGTTGTTTTAACTACACGATTGATAGAAACTACTTTTTCTTTTAGTTCAGTATCAACTGCTGCTTTAACCTTATTTACGTTTAATTTAGACATGATTTACTATTAGTATTTTATCGAATTAAAATTGAAGTCCACCGGCTCTAGCACCTTCTGCTACGGCCTTAATTCTTCCATGATATAAGTTACCACCTCTGTCAAATACACAAGTTGTAATGTTCAGAGCTAATGCTTTTTTAGCAACTGATTCACCAGCTAATTTAGCTTTGTCAATCTTTGGTACTTTTTGCGCTTCAATATCTGCTTCTCTAGAAGATGCTGCTGCTAAGGTTACCCCGTTCACATCATCTATTAATTGGCAATAAATGTCAGCGTTACTTCTGAAAACAGATAAGCGAGGTTTCGCTGCTGTACCTTCTATTTTCTTACGAATTCTATACCTGATCTTTTGTCTTTGAGCTAATTTACTCATATTGATTATTTTTTAGTCGAGCGATGCTGCCGCTCGTCGTGATTTTTAATGTTTATTTACCTGCTGCTTTACCTGCTTTTCTTCTTACAACCTCATCAGAATATCTTACACCCTTTCCTTTGTATGGTTCTGGCTTACGTAATCCTCTGATTTTAGCAGCAACTTGACCAATTAATTGCTTGTCTGCACTTTCTAAGAAGATCTTTGGATTTTGACCCTTCTCTGTGGTGGTGGTTACACTCAATTCTTTTGGTACGTCAAATATGATATTGTGAGAGTATCCTAATGATAAGTCTAATACATTTCCTGCATTCGTAGCTTTAAAACCTACACCCACTAATTCTAATTCTTTTTTATACCCTTCAGTTACACCCTTCACTAAATTTGAAATCAAAGAACGGTATAAACCGTGCATTGCTCTGTGGCGGATTTGTTCTGTTGGACGCTTTACGATGACTTCGTTTTCTACTACTTCAACAATGATATCGCGATCTACTTCTTGCGTCAAAGTACCTTTTGGGCCTTTAACAGTAACTACTGCATCTTTAACAGATACAGTCACCCCAGCTGGGATTGTGATTGGTTTTTTTCCTATACGTGACATAGTCGATTTTTTATTTTTTGTGAAACTTAGTTGTTTTCAGCCCCGACTAAAAGGCTTAACTGCTAACTAAGCAATGAAATTATTTTTTAATTAAGTTCTACTATGCAATAGCACATAAAACTTCACCACCTACATTATTCGCTTTCGCTTCTTTATCTGTCATGACTCCTTTAGAAGTTGACAAGATGGCGATACCTAAACCATTGCTTACTCTTTTAATTTCTGCAGGCTTAGCGTAATGACGTAAACCTGGACGGCTGATACGCTCTAATGAACGGATAGCTGGTTGTTTTGAGTTTACATCATACTTCAAGGCGATCTTAATCAACCCTTGTTTTGTATCATCTTCAAATTTGTACTTTAAGATATAACCTTGATTGTATAAAATCTCAGTGATACGCTTCTTTAAATTAGATGCAGGGATCTCCACAATACGGTGGCCAGCCATTTGGGCGTTACGTATTCTTGTTAAGTAGTCTGCTATTGGATCTGTTACCATTATTAGTATTTTAAATCAGTTCTAAATGTTGTTTGTTTCAGTATTCAAATAAATGAACTTAAATCAATCGAAAATATTACCAGCTTGCTTTTTTCACTCCTGGAATCATTCCGTTCAAAGCCATGTCACGGAACATATTTCTTGAAATACCAAAGTACCTCATATATCCTCTTGGACGACCTGTTAATTGACAACGGTTCTTTAAGCGAACTGGAGATGCATTCTTTGGTAATTTATCCAAACCTGCATAATCTTTAGCAGCTTTTAATTCAGCTCGCTTTGTAGCGAATTGCTTAACCGTTGCTTCACGCTTTCTTTGCCTAGCTTTGACTGATGCTCTTGCCATAATATTTTAATTAGTTGTTATCTTTTTTAATGTTTTTGAAAGGCATACCTAATTCTTTTAACAATTCGTATGCTTCTTCATTGGTATTAGCAGATGTCACGAAAGTGATATCCAAACCAGTAATTTTATTTACTTTATCGATATCGATTTCCGGGAAGATGATCTGCTCAGTGATACCTAAAGTATAGTTTCCACGGCCATCGAAAGCCTTGTCGCTGATACCTTTGAAATCACGAACACGTGGTAAAGAAACTGCAACTAAACGGTCTAAGAATTCATACATCTTTACACCTCTTAAAGTTACACGAGCGCCAATTGGCATACCCTTACGTAATTTAAAGTTGGAGATATCTTTCTTAGAAAGTGTTGGTACAGCTTTTTGACCAGTAATCATAGTTAGCTCATCGATAGCGATGTCTACTAATTTCTTGTCATTTACTGCGCCATTCACACCACGGTTGATGCAAATTTTTTCTAACTTTGGAGTTTGCATTACAGACTTGTAACCAAACTTTTTAGATAAAGCAGGGATCACTTCTTTAGTGTACTTGTCTGCTAATCTTGGAGTGTATTTTACGGTACTCATTATTTAATTACCTCCCCTGATTTTTTTGAAATTCTTACTAATTTACCTGTCTCTCTTGAACGCTTCACTTTAGTTGGCGCGCTTGTTTTAGCATCCCATAACATTACATTACTAATGTTGATAGAAGCTTCTACTTTAACGATACCACCTTTTGTATTTGAAGCAGATGGCTTAGTGTGCTTTGTTGCGATGGCTACACCTTCAACAATTACACGACCTTTTTCTACATTCACTTCCAATACTGTGCGAGGTTTTTTCAAGTCCTTATCATCTCCAGCAATAACAACTACGCTATCGCCTTTCTTGATGCTGTATTTGGGTTTGAATCTTTTGATCATAATTATTTATATTTTATAACACCTCAGGTGCTAATGAAACAATTTTCATGTATCCTTTGTCACGCAATTCACGAGCAACTGGGCCAAAGATACGTGTACCTCTAGGCTCTTCTGAATTGTTTAATAATACCACAGCGTTGTCATCAAAACGGATATAAGAACCGTCTTTTCTGCGCAACTTGTTTTTTGTGCGAACGATGACTGCTTTTGAAACAGTACCTTTCTTAATACCGCCTGCAGGAATGGCATCCTTAACAGTTACAACGATGGTATCACCAATCTTTGCAAAGTCTTGTCCGCTATTTCCAAGTACCTTGATACAAAGTACTTCTTTTGCGCCGCTATTATCAGCTACATTGAGCCTACTTTCTTGCTGAATCATTTTATTTAGCTTTTAGCTTTTTCCTTGTTCTATTGAACTCGGGTGAATACGATTTGTTACTTAATTCCTTGGTTTGTTAGGGTCAGCTTATTTAGCTTTCTCCACTACTTCTAACAATCTCCAACGTTTTGTTTTACTAAGAGGACGGGTTTCCATGATCTTAACAATATCACCCATTGTACACTCGTCTTTTTCGTCGTGCGCATGGAACTTTGTTGTTTTTTTCACGAACTTACCGTAGATAGGATGTTTCACTTTTCTTTCAACTGCAACAGTAATGGTTTTATTCATTTTGTTACTAGTGACTACACCGATTCTCGTTTTACGTAAATTTCTTACTACCATTGTCATAATTTTATACTGTTAAATATCGGTTAGATACCTAACTCTTTTTTCTTTAATTCCGTTTTTAAACGGGCAATGTCTTTACGAAGTCCGCGGATGCTCATTGGATTCTCTAAAGGAGAAATAGCGTGTGCGAACTCTAATTTCTTAAGTCTTAATTGATCTTCAGAGATACGGGCAGTTAAGTCCGCAGCGCTTGAACCTTTTAGTTCCTTATTAAAATCGTATGTCTTGTTTGCCATAGCAAATACTTTTTTTTGTTATTCTTATTAATTACAAGTGTCTAATTATAAATCTCTTCTTGTAACGAACTTTGTGTTGATTGGTAATTTCTGTGCAGCTAAGCCCATCGCCTCTTTTGCAACTTCTGGTGTAACACCATCAATTTCAAAAATGATACGACCTGGTTCTACCACAGCAGCCCAGAATTCAGGGTTACCTTTACCTTTACCCATTCTCACCTCTGCAGGCTTACGCGTAATAATTTTATCTGGGAAAACACGAATCCATACATTACCTTCTCTCTTCATTGCACGTGTCATCGCTTGACGCGCAGACTCAATTTGTCTGTTTGTCAACCAAATTGGATCTAATGATTTTAGTGCAAAAGAACCAAAAGCAATAGAAGTTCCGCGCTTCGCTACTTCGCGAATACGTCCTTTCTGTTGTTTTCTGTGTTTACTTCTTTTTGGCTGTAACATCTTATTATATTGTTATCTCTTAATTAATTAATTATCTTTTTCTTGGACCACCTGCTCCTGGACCACGACGATCGTTGTTTCTATCATCACGACGGTCGTCACGACGATCTCCACCACGGAAGTCAGCTCTTTCTCCTGCATCTTTGCCACCAATGATGTTCGGATTTAAATCACGCTTTCCAAGTACTTCTCCTTTACAAATCCATACTTTGATACCGATTTTGCCGTACACTGTTTGTGCAAATAAGCTAGCGTAGTCGATGTCCATTCTGAAAGTATGTAAAGGCACTCTACCTTGCTTGATCTCTTCAGATCGAGCAATCTCTGCTCCTCCGATACGACCACCTACTTTCACTTTGATTCCTTCTGCACCCATTCTCAAGGTAGAAGCAATCGCCATTTTAATAGCACGCTTGTAGTTAATACGATTTTCAATTTGACGCGCAATTGTTTCACCAACGATTGTTGCATCTAATTCTGGACGACGAATCTCTAGAATGTTGATTTGAACATCGTCTTTGTGTGTTAATTTCTTTAACTCTTCTTTGATACGATCTACCTCGCCACCACCTTTACCGATGATGATACCTGGTTTAGACGTGTGAATCGTAATGATTAACTTACCTAATGTGCGTTCGATAACGATACGAGCGATACCGCCCTTGTTAATACGTGCAATTAAATATGTACGGATTTTATGGTCCTCAATTAACTTAGTAGCGTAATCTTTTTTATTACCGTACCAGTTACTTTCCCATCCGCGGATGATACCTAATCTGTTTCCAATTGGATTTGCTTTCTGACCCATAGTGATGGTTTAGAATATTTAGTTTTTTGAATCTGATTTAGTATCTACAATCAATGTTACGTGATTGCTGCGCTTTCTAACTCTGTAGCCACGGCCTTGTGGAGCTGGGCGCATACGCTTTAACGTACGACCACCGTCTACAAAAACTGTTTTAACTACTAAGTTGCTATCTGCTGCACTTGCGCCATTGTTTTTTTGCTCCCAGTTACTGATTGCACTTTTTAACAACTTTGCTAATGGAACGGCATTGTGTTGTGGATGGAAATCCAAAATTGCCAATGCTTTTTCCACTTCCATACCACGAATAACGTCTGCGATCAAACGCATCTTACGTGGACCTGTGGGATAATTGTTTAGTTTAGCTACTGCTTCCATTTCTTTATTGTTTAGTGTTTGAACTTAGCGATCAAACCTTAATGTTGATTTACTTTTTTGATCCTGCGTGTCCTCTGAAGTTTCTTGTTGGAGAAAATTCACCTAATTTATGACCTACCATGAATTCGGTCACATAAACTGGGATAAATTTATTTCCGTTGTGTACTGCGAAAGTATGTCCTACAAAATCTGGAGAGATTGTACTTCTACGACTCCAAGTTTTAATTACACCTTTCTTAGTTTTGCCTCCGTTCATACCCTCTACTTTTTCTTCAAGGTTATGATCTATATAAGGACCTTTTTTAATCGAACGACCCATAGTAACGAGTTAATTTGATTGTTAAATTATTTTGTCAATTTTTTACCATCACGACGTTGAATAATCAACTTATCGCTACCCTTTCCTCTTGTTCTAGTTTTCTCTCCTTTAGCATACTTACCATTTCTGCTTCTTGGATGTCCACCAGACGCTCTACCTTCACCACCACCCATCGGGTGATCCACCGGGTTCATGGCCACACCTCTAACACGAGGACGTACACCTTTCCAACGGTTTCTACCTGCTTTACCAGCTGTTTCTAAGTTGTGGTCGCTATTAGAAACCACACCAATTGTTGCAAAACAGTTGATCAATACTTTTCTTAATTCACCAGAAGGCATCTTAAGAACAGCATAATCAGTTTCCTTATTCGCTAACTGTGCAGAGGTACCAGCGCTTCTTACCAATTTACCACCTTGACCAGGTTGCATCTCGATATTGTGAATCATCGTACCTAATGGGATACTCTTCATAGGTAATGCGTTACCGATTTCTGGAACAACATTGTCACCAGAAGATACAGTTGCACCTACTTGTAAACCATTTGGACAGATAATGTATCTTTTCTCACCATCAGTATATTGAACCAATGCGATAAATGCTGTTCTGTTTGGATCATACTCAACAGAAACCACTTTAGCTTCCATGTTTTTCTTATCTCTTTTGAAATCGATAAGGCGATAGTGTTGTCTATGTCCACCACCCATGTAACGCATTGCACGACGACCTTGGAAGTTACGTCCTGCAGTTTTCTTTTGAGGTTCTAACAAACTCTTTTCAGGTTTGTTAGTTGTGATTTCAGCGTAAGCGTTACCTATTCTCCAACGGGTACCTGCTGTAATCGGTTTGTACTTTCTTAATGCCATTTTCTTTTTTTTTACTTTAAAAGACTTTTAGTCTTACGAATTTTTCAGCTTCGCGGGCTATTGTTATATACTTGCGTAAAGGTCAATGGATTCACCTTTCGCTACTGTTACTAATGCTTTCTTATATCCAGATTTAACACCAGAGATAATACCAGACTTAGTTGAACGCGTCTTGCCTTTTCCTGGAACAACCAATGTGTTTACGTCAACAACGTTTACACCATAAAATTGCTCCACCGCAGTTTTGATCTCTAATTTGTTCGCACGACGGTCTACTTTGAATGCATAACGGCTCAATTTATCTTGCTGCGCATTTGCTTTCTCCGTAAGGATTGGTTTGATTAATATTTCTGTCAACTTCATAATAATAAGTTTTATACCTAAGGATTAAGCTGTCGCTTTTTCCTCTTCGTTAAAGATTTTTGCAGCACCTTCTGTGATCACTAATATATCGGCATTCATGATGTCGTATGTATTGATATCAGATAATAAAGAACTTGCTACGTTAGGAATATTACGTGTGCTTAAGTAGATGTTTTCATCGTACTCAGGTAAGATGACTAAAGTCTTTTTGTTCTCTAATTTCAATTGGTTCATGATCGCTGTGATATCCTTTGTTCTAGGCGTAGACATTTTGATGTCTTCTAAAACTAAGATTGCTTGATCAATCGCCTTATGAGATAAAGCAGAGATTTTAGCCAAATCTTTCACCTTACGGTTTAATTTGAAATCGTAAGAGTGCGGCTTTGGTCCAAAGATCGTACCACCACCCTTATACAAAGGGTTACGGATATTACCCTTACGAGCTCCACCAGTACCTTTTTGCTTATGTAATTTTCTGCTAGCACCTTGTACTTCCGCACGTGTTTTAACTTTATGCGTACCTGAACGGCGAGCAGCTAAATATTGTTTAACGGCTAAATAAATAACGTGATCATTTGGTGTTGCACCAAAAATCTCAGCAGGTAATTCTACCTGTCTGCCTGTTTTTTTGCCTTTTATATCTATTACTTCTAATTGCATTGTTGTCGATTAAGTGGTGATTACTTTTGGATTAAAACGATTGAACCATTATGACCAGGAACTGATCCACTTACTAATAAGTAGTTCTTCTCTGGGAATAACTTTAATACTGTTAACCCTTTTGTTTTAACGCGATCGTTACCCATACGACCAGCCATGCGCATTCCTTTGAATACTCTTGCTGGATAAGATGATCCACCAATAGAACCTGGAGCACGAGAACGGTCATGTTGTCCGTGTGTAGCTTCACCCACACCGCTAAATCCATGACGCTTAACAACACCTTGGAAACCTTTACCTTTAGTGGTACCAACAACTTCAACAGTATCTCCTTCAGAGAACATGTCTAAAGTAATAGTTGTTCCTAAAGCAGCTTCAAGATCATAGTTGCGGAACTCTTTTACGAATTTTTTGGGAGCAGTCTGCGCTTTTGCGTAGTGATTAATTTCAGACTTTGTAGAATGCTTTTCTTTCTTGTCGCCCAATGCTAACTGCACTGCGCTATAACCGTCAACTTCGGCTGTTTTAACCTGAGTGACTGTACAAGGGCCAGCTTCGATAATGGTACAAGCGATTTGCTTACCATCTTCGGCGAAGATGCTGGTCATGCCAATTTTTTTTCCAATAATACCTTTCATCTGTTTTGCGGTTTATGCCCCGCGCTTGGTTCTGAGGACATCCGATGATGATGCTACCTATTATAGTAGCTCGGATTCAATCCCTGTTTGCTGCCGACCTTTTCCTTTATTTCTCACTAAGTGAGAGGGGAAGTACCGGAAGTAAACAAACCTCGAAGGGCCTGTTTATATTTTACTTACTTCAAACCAGCGCTCCTTTCTCGACTACTGCATATGAACAGCGATTGGGAGATGGTAATTATAAATACTTATGCTTTAATCTCAACCTCAACACCTGATGGTAAGTCTAACTTACTTAGGGCGTCTACCGTTTTAGAAGAAGAAGTATAGATGTCCAATAAACGCTTGTGCGTTGCTAATTGAAACTGCTCACGACTTTTCTTATTAACGTGCGGTGAACGTAATACAGTAAAAATGCGTTTGTGTGTAGGCAAAGGAATAGGACCTGTAACTACTGCACCTGTACTGCGTACTGTTTTCACGATCTTCTCAGCTGACTTATCAACTAAGTTGTGATCGTAAGATTGTAATTTTATTCTAATTCTTTGAGACATAGCTT
>CAMBDE010000051.1 GCA_945865295.1 Chitinophaga pinensis
GGTACTAAAAGCTGTTTTGGCTATCAAATGCGTTTTAATTTAGCCGAAGGATTTCCTTTAGTGACGACAAAAAAATTACATTTAAAAAGTATCATCCATGAATTGCTTTGGTTTTTAAAGGGAGATACGAATATCCAATATTTGAAAGAGCATGGTGTGCGTATATGGGATGAGTGGGCAGATGCAAATGGTGATTTAGGTCCAGTATACGGAAAGCAGTGGAGAAGTTGGGAAGCACCCAATGGTGTTGTGATTGATCAGATTACAGAATTGATTGAACAAATTAAAAAAACCCCAGATAGCAGAAGATTAATTGTAAGTGCTTGGAATGTGGGAGACTTATCCAAAATGGCTTTGATGCCTTGTCATAATATGTTTCAGTTTTATGTTGCAGATGGCAAATTAAGTTGTCAGCTATATCAAAGAAGTGCGGATGTGTTTTTGGGTGTTCCTTTTAATATCGCTTCTTATGCTTTATTAACCATGATGGTTGCACAGGTATGTGATTTACAATACGGTGATTTTGTACATAGCTTCGGTGATGTACATTTATACAATAACCATATGGAGCAAGCAAATTTGCAATTAAGCAGAAAGCCTTTTTCACTTCCGAGTATGAAAATCAATCCAGCTGTTAAAGATATTTTTGCTTTCCAGTATGAAGACTTTACTTTAGAAAATTACGAATGTCATCCAGGTATCAAAGCCCCGGTGGCCGTTTAATCAAATCATTATGAAAGTATCCTTAGTTGTAGCAGCATCCGATAACCATATGATTGGCAAAGACAATCAATTGCTTTGGCATCTACCTAAGGATATGAAATTTTTTAAAGACACCACATGGGCCATGCCTGTGATTATGGGAAGAAAAACTTTTGAATCATTGGGGCAGCGTGTTTTACCAGGGAGATTGAATATTATTTTAACCAAACAAACTGGGCTATCCTATGATCAAACAGAGGTCGTTGGCTCGATTGCGGAAGCCATTGCACTTGCCGAACGCGAACAGTATGCCGAAGTATTTATCATTGGTGGTGGTCAAATTTATCAAGAGGCAATGTCGATTGCAGATACTATTTACATGACCAGGGTCCATACAGAAATCGAGGGAGATACTTTGTTTCCTGTGATGGATGACCAATGGACTTTGGAGTACAGTTATCCAAATGCAGCAGATGCAAAACATGCTTATGCATTTGACTTTGAATGCTGGAAAAGGAAATAAATTCAATGCGTTATTCTACTCCAACCCTTTTACTTAAATACCTTTATTATTACTGGGTAGCTGCAAATGTAAAAGGACATGGAATTCACTCGCCATTTGTTTTCAAATTCATAAAAGAAATATTGAATGCAAAAAAATCTTTGGAGCTGATTGAAAGTAGCGCACCTGTTGTAAAAAAAATCCTTCAGGAAATTGAAGCTGCAAGTTCAAGCAGGCTTAGTCCAAAAATCAAATTACTTATAGCGCGATTGTTACAAAGCTATCATCCTATTACTATTTCTGTGACAGGAGACAAGAAACAATTTGAAGTCGATAGCACAATCAACTCAAATGCAAGCATTGAATTAATTGAATCTGTTGAATCAATAGATTTTGCATTTATAGGCGATGGGCAGGATGAGGCGACCATGCTTCATAGTGCAAGCGACTTAATTGACAAGATGCATTCGAATTCCTGGGTTATCTTACATGGGATACATATGGATTCAAATATGGAAGCAGCATGGAATCAATTAAAACAACATGCAAATATCAGGCTGACCATTGATTTGTTTGCTATTGGGGTGCTGTTTTGCAGAAAAGAACAAAAAGAAAAAGAACATTTTATCATTCGTTATTAATATTATTGATTGTTACCAGAAAAATTCATAGCATCCTTAGCAGGCCTTCCTGGATTTGACGAAACAGTATTTGTTAAGACACATCAAGCGCCTGCAGATTTTACTGCGGTTCGTTTGAATCAATCTAAACCATTCGACCTTGCAGCCCATCCCTTTATGCAAGCAATGACGCCAGTGGATTGGTGCCAACAAGGATATTATTTATCAGGTCGACCAAGTTTTGTGTTGGATCCTTTATGGCACGCTGGCGCTTATTATGTACAAGAAGCAAGTAGTATGTTTTTACATACCATCATTCGTCAATTAGCAGATGCAGAAAAATATTATAAAGTTTTAGACCTTTGTGCCGCACCTGGCGGCAAAACAACTTTATTGGCCAATTATTTTAAAAATGGGTTGGTGGTAGCCAATGAAACCATTAAATCAAGAAATGCTATTTTAGAAGAGAATTGTATTCGTTGGGGGAGTGATCATATTGTAGTGACACAAAATGATCCAAGTCATTTTAAAGCCCTTCCTAATTTTTTTGATTTTATCATTGCAGATGCGCCATGCAGCGGCAGCGGCATGTTCAGAAAAGATCCACAAGCCATCCAAGAATGGAGCGAAGAAAATGTGTTGCATTGCAGTCAACGACAATCAAGAATTATTGAAGAAAGTATTGCAGCATTGCAAGAAGGTGGATATTATATTTATTCCACCTGTTCTTATTCTTTTGAAGAGGATGAAAAGATCATGGATGAGATTGCTGCGATAGAGGGGATGACATCTGTATTCATCCAATTGCCTCCGTCTTCTCAAATCGTATCCACCTATAGTCCCATACATCAAGCACAAGGTTTTAGATTCTATCCAGATAAAATAAAAGGGGAAGGATTTTTTATTGCTGTTTTTCAAAAACAAAAAGCAGCTTATACGAGTTCCTTTTCAACGCCTTTTCAATTTACGGTATTACCCAAAAAGACACTTGAAAGTTTAACTGCGATATACCCATTGTCTGAACAATTTATTTGCATTCAACATCAAGAAGAATTGATTGCATTGCCAGCACATTGTTATTCCGACTTGCAAACCATTCGGGCACATTTATATGTCAAAAAAATAGGCATGCGCATAGGCATACTTAAAGGATCAGACCTGGTCCCGGCGCACGACTTAGCGATGAGTCAATGGACGACAATGCCCTATGAAAATATCGAAGTGGCGCTTCCGAATGCCCTGCAATTTCTGAGAAGGGCCGATTTTCAGTTGAACGGCCCCAAGGGCTGGCATAGCATTAGTTATATGAATTGCCGCTTAGGATGGGTTAAAATACTACCCAATCGATTAAATAATTATTACCCAAATACTTGGAGAATATTGAATTACTGATAATTATAAATTATATATTAGTTTAATAAGTAATTTTATATCTTTTTTTGCATTTAGATTTTGTAAATTTGTCCTCCTTGAAGAAGTTCATTTTATACCTGATTCTAGCTTTTGGTCTATTTAGCCAAACGGATGCCACCGGTGCAAAGGGTAAAACTGTGGCTCAAACTGGACAGACGAAAAAAAAAGTGACTAAAAAGAAGCCAACTAGCAAATCTTCGAAATCCAAAAAAGGAAGCAAAAAGAAATCTAGTAAATATTCAAAATCCAAAAAATCAGTTGCCAAAGTGGCTCCGGTTGCAAGAACAGCTCAATGGGAAATGATTGCACAAAATAAGGAGCAATCAAGGATTAAAGATAGTGTTCAGAAAACGAATTTGGTGAAAGTTAGTACGGTTGCAAATGAAGGCTATTTTGCAAGCTTATTCTCCAGTCAAAAAAAAGCAGCCACTTTTCAAACTTTAAATGGAACCGCTGCAGTATTTAAAAGCATGAGTGGTTGGCAGGATAATAAATTTTATATTTTAACCAATGAATTACCGGTGGGCACCATTGTTAGAATTACAACTGCTGATTTTAAAAGTATTTGTGCTAAAGTAATCAATGCATTACCTGAAGTGGGCAATGCCATTCAGTATCGATTAAATGATGCAGCTGCTGCCATTTTGGGTGTCACCAATAAGACCTTTCAAGTGTCTGTAACGTATTAGTCATTTTTCAACAATCCATATGAAATTAAAATGTGTTTGTAGTTTGTTTTTTTTAACAACTACAATATTGAGTTGCGCTCAAAACAACCAATCCAATTCTAAGATTGAATTAACCATCAACACAAGTGCATTTAGTAAAGCAATTGCTCAACCAGATGCGCAAATTTTAGATGTACGCACTGCTGGCGAATACCAGTCAGGGCATATTGCGAATGCGTTACAAGCGAATTGGTTAGATCCTAGGGAATTTAAAAATAGAACACAATATTTAGATAAGACTAAAACAATTTATGTCTATTGCCAATCTGGAGGAAGAAGTGCTTCTGCACAAACCGCTTTAATACAAGCTGGTTTTACTGTTGTGAATTTAGAAGGAGGTATTAGCAATTGGCGAATGCAAGAAATGCCGGTTGAAGGCGCGGGTGATAAGGCACAAATGCGTGTAGTAGATTTTGAAAAACTTATACAGTCCAATGAATATGTCTTAGTAGAAATTGGTGCCTTATGGTGTCCTCCTTGTAGAAAAATGCAACCTGTTGTGGAAGCATTGAAACAAACACCACCTAAGCCGTTTTATTTTTTAGCAGTGGATGGTGGTCAAGACATGGATGTAATGAAGTCTGTGAATGCAGACGATCTTCCAACTTTTATTTTGTATAAAAATGGTGTAGAAGTTTGGAGAAAAGTGGGTGTTACCCCAAAAGAAGATTTTGTAAAAGCCTTCAATTAAATTGCTCAGTCAATTTTTTTATAGCCTCTAAGAAAATCTGCAATAGGCATTCTTTTTTTGCCTTCCCATTGGATATCGTTCAACTGAATATAACCATCACTGCAAGCAAATCTTGCATAAGTTTTGCCGTCGGTGATAAAGCTGCTTATAGGTTCTTTTGGATTTTCTAGAACAATGGATGTGCTAAACAGTTTAACAAGCTTACCATCCACTTTAGTGATTGCACCTGGGAAGGGTGCAAGTCCTCTGATTAAATTATGAATTTGAACAACAGGTTGCTGCCAATCGATTTCACAATCTTTTGTAAATATTTTTGGTGCATGGAAACGCTCGAGTGCTTCTTGTTGCGGCTTAGCTTGAATAGCACCTGCAATCAATCCATTTAAAGTTGTCACAAGTGTTTGCGCGCCTACTTCCATCATGATATCATGCAATTCGCCTGCGGTCATATCAGGGCTAATGGGGATGCGTTCTTGCAATAAAATATCTCCCGTATCAATGGCATGTTGTAATCTAAAAGTGGTCACACCTGTTTCTTTCTCACCATTGATGATGGCCCAATTAATGGGTGCAGCACCACGGTATTTTGGTAGTAAAGAGCCATGCACATTGAGTGTCCCCATTGGCGGAAAAGACCAAATAGATTCTGGTAACATTCTAAATGCCACTACTATTTGAATATCTGGTTGCCATGCTTGAATCTGTGCAAAAAATTCGGGTGATTTTAATTTTTCTGGCTGTGCAATTGGTAACTCATGTTCTAGTGCAAATTGTTTTACTGCACTTTGTTGTAATTGCATACCTCTTCCTGCCGGTTTATCTGGCGCGGTGACAACACCCACCACATTCATTTTAGCATCTAACAGGGCTTTTAAGGACGCGACAGCAAAAGCAGGCGTTCCCATAAAGACTATTTTTGGACTGGCATTCATCTTGCAAAGTTAACTAGAATTTACTACTTTTGCCCTTTGCACCCTAAGTGCTTTATTTAAAAAAAATCAATATGCAACAAGTAAAAAATGGGGATACCATTCAAGTGCATTACCACGGTAAATTAACGTCTGGTGAAACATTTGACTCATCTGAAGGAAGAGCCCCGCTAGAGTTCGAAGTTGGATCTGGCATGGTCATTCCTGGTTTTGATAATGGCGTTTTAGAAATGACAGTTGGCCAAAAGAAAACAATTCATATTCCATTTATGGAGGCATATGGTCCTAAACAACCAGAAATGATTGTTGAATTTCCAAAAACACAGTTTCCTGCCGATTTAAATCCTGAGATTGGTATGGCTTTAACAATGAATAATGGTCAAGGTCAACAATTTCAAGTGACAGTAGTAGAAGTGAAAGAGGAAGTGGTGGTATTAGATGCAAACCATAGTCTTGCTGGTCAAGATTTAACCTTTGATCTTGAATTAGTTGGTATTACACCAAAGTCTACCATCATCATGCCTTAATAATAGGTTAAAGATGTTTAAACAAAGGCATTCCGTTGATTCAGGATGCCTTTTTTAATACCTTCACCGAGCAAAATTGAATATATGGAATGGAATGCGTTTCAGATATGCAACAAGCGGTGCAAGTATTAGCCTATATGGTAGAAATAAATTAACTTTAAATATAAATTTAAACTGTATGTTGTTTTTATTACAAGTGGCGGACGCTAAAATTTCTTTATTTAGTTTATTAGGCAAAGGTGGATGGATTATGTATCCATTGTATGCCTTGTTGGTGATAGCGATCTATGTTTTCATAGAAAGATTTTTAGCCATCAAAAAAGCAGGACAGTCAGATCCTCAATTCATGAAAATGATTAAAGATCATATTCTGTCTGGTAATATTGCTGCTGCTAAAGGGCTTGCAAAAAATACCTCAAATCCAGTTGCCAATATGATTGAAAAAGGGATTATGCGCATTGGTAAACCAATTGATGCGATTGAAAAAAGTATGGAAAATGTAGGTAAATTAGAAATGTATTCGATGGAGCGTAATTTGAATATCCTATCATTGGTTTCGGGCATTGCCCCTATGTTTGGATTTTTAGGAACGATTATTGGTATGGTGCAATTATTTTATGGTATTGCATCTACTGGTGAATATACTTTGAATACAATTGCTGGTGGTATTTATACTAAAATGATTACTTCTGCAACAGGCTTGATCATTGGATTGATTGCTTATGTAGGACATAATTTTTTATCCACTCAAATTGATAAGACGGCCAATAAGATGGAAAGAGCGAGCGCTGATTTTTTAGATATTTTACAAGAACCAACTCAAGCTTAATCTACCTGCCATGAATCTTAGAAATCGTTTAAGACATCATCCCGAAGTGCATACAGGTGCATTGAATGACATCTTATTTATTTTATTATTGTTCTTTTTGATTGTATCCACTTTAGCAAATCCAAATGTGATCAAAGTGTCCAATCCAAAAGCAGCAAGCGATACCAAGGCAAAACAAACTGTGGTGGTGACGATTAACAAAGACCAACAATTATTTATAGGATCTACGCCAGTTAGTTTAGACGCTTTATCTAGTCAGCTAAAAATTTTCTTAGATAAAGAAACCGATAAGCCTTCTGTGGTGATCAATGGGGATAGTGTAGCCAATTTAGGCGTCACAATACAAGTGATGCAAATCATCAAAGCCCTTGGCGCAACCCCAGTGGTTGCAGTGGATCCTGCAAATTAGTTGAATCAATTTTGTGCAGCCTATCTTGGCTTTAAACTTGCTCGAATCATTCTGTCTTTGCCAAATAAATCCGTCCTTAGCTCAGCGTGAAAATGCATTTCGTCCAAGAGGGCAATGAGGGCATCTCCCTGATCATAATGAATTTCAAAAAATAATTGACCATTCGAACTTAAATGCAATTTAGCAAGCCTTGCGATTGCCTTATAAAATACCAATGGATCTTCATCAGGAACAAATAAGGCAATATTTGGTTCGTGATTGGTCACTTGCAAGTCCATATTTTTCATTTCTTCCATGGGAATATAGGGCGGGTTGCTTACAATCACATCGTATTGTCCTGGTAAAAAAGCAGTGTTCAAAATATCCAACGTAATGAATTCAATATCGGCTTTTAATGCAGCTGCATTTCCTTCTGCAATTTTAATGGCATTAGGGCTGATGTCTATCGCAGCAACTGGCGCCTCGGGTATTGCTTTTTTTAGTGCAATGGCAATACAACCAGAACCTGTTCCTATATCCAATATGCGTAATGCTTTTCCTTTAATTTCGGCATATTCTATCACCCATTCTACTAGTTCTTCTGTCTCGGGTCGGGGAATCAATACCTGCTCATTGACGGTATAGGTTGCGCCCATAAACCAAGCTTTGCCAGTGATGTATTGAATGGGTCTTCCTGCTACTAATTCAGTAGCGGCAGTTTCAAAAGCCAATACCTGTTCTTCTGAAATTGAATTGTCTTTATTTACTACTTGTTGCATTTGGTCCCAACCTGTGATATGTTCTATTAAAATAGAAAGGATTGGACCTAGTTCAACACTTTCGAATTGACTTGCTAACTGTTTTTTCAAGGCTTGCTTGATCTCGTTTAAACGCATATGCAATGTTACAAATGATTCACCATTATAAACTAGCTTTGTATTAATTAGCCCTATTATTTTTAAATGGATCCATTTTACTATTATACGATCGAACAGCCTTCCATGGCAGAATTAAAAGATAGAGGCAGTAAATTTTTTGCTTTTGCCTATCCAGCGAAAGACATTGATTCCTGTAAAAAGATTTTAGCGCAACTTAAAAAAGAACATGGTAAAGCAGTGCATCATTGCCTAGCATATCGACTTGGTGTGGATGGTTCCACTTTTAGGGTGAGTGAAGATGGCGAGCCTGCTGGATCTGCAGGCAGGCCTATACTGGGGCAAATTGATAGCAAAGGCCTGACCAATGTATTAGTTGTGGTAGTACGTTATTTTGGAGGTACTTTATTAGGTATACCAGGCTTGATTAATGCGTATAAAACAGCAACAGCTTTGGCTTTACAGCTTTCGCCGATTATTAAAAAACCGATTGAAATTGCTTACGAACTTAATTTTGATTACCATCAAATGAATGAAGTAATGATGTTGGTGAAACAGTACAATTGTTCTGTGGTTGAACAATCTGCACAGTTATTTATCCAACTGCAAATAGGGATACCCAAAAACAGATTAGACGAAGTGCTTGAAAAGCTGGGCGCTTTAAGAGAAGTAAGTTTTAAGACAACATTAAAGTTGGACTAGTTTATTTCTGGTAGGTGTAAAATCCTTCTCCAGTTTTGATACCTAATTTTCCTGCTTCCACCATCTTAGTTAACAATGCGGCAGGTTTGTATTTATTATTTTGAAAACCGTCCTCCATGATTTCTAAAATATTCTTGCAAACATCTAGGCCAATATAGTCCGCTAATTGCAAAGGTCCCATTGGATGTGCCATCCCTAATTTCATAATCTGATCGATCGTTGCTGCATCACTGATCCCTTCTTCGAAAGCCAATATAGCTTCGTTGATCATGGGCATTAAAATTCTGTTGGCAATGAATCCAGGCGCATCTTTTACAACACAAGGTATTTTTCCAATCGTGGTGGTTAAGGATACAATAGCATCCGTCACTTCCGAACTAGTTGCTTTGCCATTGATGATCTCTACTAGTTTCATCACTGGGACAGGATTCATAAAATGCATGCCAATCACATTGGCTGGCTTTTGAGTTGCTTCGGCTAATTGCGTGATAGAAATAGAAGAGGTATTGGTTGCTAAAATACAAGTAGGATTGGTATATTGGTCCATCTCTGAAAAAATAGCGAGTTTGATTTTGCTATTTTCTGTAGCCGCTTCAATGACTAAGTCGCGATCTTGTAGACCTTCTTTAAGACTGGTATAGCAAATTATTTTTGTAAGTGTTGCTTGTTTAGCTTCTTCGTTGATGATTGATTTTGCTATTTGACGGTCTAGATTTTTTGCAATTGTTTGTATTGCCTTATCTAATGCAGCAGACTGTGTATCAATTAAATTGACTTCAAATCCATTTTGTGCAAATACATGCGCAATTCCATTTCCCATTGTGCCTGCGCCAATGACTGCAATTTTTTTCATCTATTTACTTTTTGATTTATAATCTCCGCGTTTCCAAGAATTAATAAAACTCCTCCAAGCACTTGGGTTTAGAATATTCATAGGAGGTAATTGTCCTGAATAATAATACCTTGAAGCTTGGTTTTGTAATGCTGCACCCACTGCTTCCTTGCCATCTCTTGGTAGGCTAGATAAAATAATTCTTTTTTGTGCGGAGCTTGTATTTTTTCTTGCAGTTTCAAAAAGATCATCGTCTACTTTAGAGTTGACAAAGTCTCTTTCAAATTGTGCACGTGTAGGTCTTGGTTTTAAAATGGTTGCTGGTAAGAAATTGGTATCATTGACCATTAATTGAATAACACTGTATTGGTTACCTACTAAATTTTGTGGAATGGTGATGGTTCTATTTTTAAATCCAACGCAACTAAAAGTGATGGTTTCTCCTTTATTCACTGCGATAGAAAAAACACCATCGTTATTGGTGATGGTCCCTCTTCCTTTTTTATTCACAACAATACTCGCTAAAGGAACTGCTTTTAAACTATCTGCTGTCATGACAACCCCATATAGTTGAACAACAGAGTCTCTATAAAGATCCACTGTCTGTGCATTTAACTGGGATGGCAGTAGTGCTATTAAGATCAATAAAGACAGGACTAGATTCTTTTTCATGTAGCTGCAAATTTAAGCCTCAATGTTCAGAAATGGCGTACTTTTTTTGTTTCGAAATGGGATTATTTTTTGATATATAGGCTATTTTAAGCCTTTTAAAAGGGCAAAATAAGCGCTATGAACGTTAACTTTGCCGGGATTAAATATTTTAACAAAAACTTTCATAATGACAACGGAGGAAATACTAAAAGCATTGAGTAATGTGCAAGAGCCGGACCTAGGAAAAGACTTAGTGACTTTGAATATGATACAGGATGTAAAAATTGATGGCGATGCGGTTAGCTTTACCATTGTATTGACGACACCAGCATGTCCAATGAAAGATTTAATGAAGAACGCTTGTGAAAATGCCATTAAATTATTGGTGAATCCAAAAGCACAAGTGCAGGTAAATTTCACATCCAACACGACTTCCTTAAGAAAAGACGAAAAGTCGGTTTTATCTAAAGTAAAAAATATCATCGCAGTCGTGAGTGGAAAGGGCGGTGTGGGTAAAAGCACTGTCTCTGCGAACTTGGCATTGGCTTTGGCAGAAGGCGGGGCTAAAGTGGGTCTGATGGATGCAGATATTTATGGACCAAGTGTGCCTATCATGTTTGGCGTGAGGGGTCAACGTCCAATGATGAAAGAGGAAGCAGGTAAAGGGGTGATTATACCTTTAGATCAATATGGTATTAAAATTATGAGTATTGGATTATTGGTAGATGAAAAAGATGCAGTGGTTTGGAGAGGGCCAATGGCAAGTAGTGCCATTCGCCAATTTATTACCGACGTAGACTGGGGTGAGTTAGATTACCTTATTATTGATATGCCACCTGGAACTGGCGATATTCATTTGACCATTATGCAAACAGTGCCTGTAACTGGTGTAGTGATTGTAACCACGCCGCAACAAGTGGCTTTAGCAGATGCAAAAAAAGCCATTGCCATGTTTGGGCAAGCGAATGTCAACGTCCCAATTATAGGTTTGGTAGAAAATATGGCTTATTTCACACCTGCAGAATTACCTGACAATAAATATTATTTATTTGGAAAAGAAGGGGGGCTTAAATTAGCTTCTGAATATGACTTATCCTTTTTGGGACAAATTCCTTTAGTGCAGAGTATTAGAGAGGGAGGAGACGAAGGTGTTCCAGCAATGGTTGGAGCAGATGCGGTTTCAAAAGATGCGTTCAGAACTTTTGTAGGCAACGCAGTTAGACAGATTGCAATTAGAAATGCAAATTTACCTCAAACAGCAACCATCACAGTGGCGCCATAATGGAAAAGAAAATTATCATCGCAATAGACGGCTTTTCATCTTGTGGGAAAAGCACCCTTGCTAAAGCAATGGCAAAGGCATTGGAATATGTTTTTGTAGATACTGGTGCCATGTATCGAGCTATTGCGTTGTATTTTTTAAGAAATAGTATACCATTCAATGATATCGCCGCTCAGGAAGCATTGCAAGCAATTGAATTAAGATTTAAATACAATAGTGCAAGTCAAAAAAGTGATATGTATTTGAATGGTGAAAATGTAGAGCAAGAAATTCGTGCAATGCAAGTAAGTCGAAAAGTGAGTGAAGTGGCAACGATTCCTGCTGTTAGGGCATTTGCAGTAGCCCAACAAAAAGCGATGGGGATGGATAAAGGAATTGTAATGGATGGAAGAGATATAGGAACAGTCGTTTTTCCTGATGCAGAACTTAAGTTATTTGTAACGGCAGATCCATCTATTAGATTGGAGCGAAGGTACCAAGAATTACTACAAAGCAACCCTGCAATACTTAAAGAAGAAGTAGCTGCAAATTTGCAACAAAGAGATTTAATGGATAGTACAAGAACACATAGTCCTCTGAAACAAGCTGAGGATGCGATGGTGTTAGACAATACAAATTTAGATAAAGCCCAGCAATTTGAGCTGGCCATGCAATGGGCCATGGAGAAGATAAATTAATCCATCCAGCTGTCCTTTACTTTTTCAAACGCGTCTTCTAGTTGGTAAAAGCTAAGGATCTTTTTTATAACAGATTCTACCACGGTGTCTGGACAGCTTGCACCACTTGTCATTAAGATACGAATAGGATTTGCGTCTGGCAAGAAATTATGCACCACTTCTGATTGTTTATTTTTCCAATTAGTTTTTTCAATTTGATTGGCATCTATAATTTTACTTACGTCATCTATAAAATAAGTAGGTAATGTTCGCTCACATAATTCTACTAAATGAGAACTATTACTGCTGTTTTTCCCACCCATCACAATGGCTAAATCTGCTTCTGTCTCCAGTAGGCCAATGACTGCAGATTGATTGTCATTGGTAGCATAACAGAGTGTATCTCTTGTATCTGCAAAATGAGCAGCTAGATTTTCAGGACCAAATTTTGTTAAGATGACTTGTTTTAGATAATCCGAAATCGCTTGTGTATCGGTTGCCAATTGAGTTGTTTGGTTGACTACGCCAATTTTATCTAAATGAATTTTGGGATCAAAATTGGGGGAGAAACGATTGATAAAAAAATCATAAAAATAAGTTAGAGGCAATTCACCACTGATGATTTTTGCCAACACTTTTATTTCTTCAATATCGTTTACGATTAAAGTAGGTGTATGTGCTGAAGTGTGAGAAAAAGTCGCCCTTGTTTCTTCATGCTTTGGTTTCCCATGTATGATAATCGAATAGCCTTTTTGTGCAATCTGTTCACTACGGTTCCAAACTTTTTCTACAAAGGGACAAGTGGTATCATAGGACTCAATAGCAATCCCCTTTGCTTTTAATTTCTCCTCTAATTCAAGTGTGGTTCCAAACGCCGGAATAATGACAATATCATCCTTCGTCAACTCAGATAAGGGAATCAATTCTTGACCTAAGGTATCTTGTAAAAATTGCACACCCTTACTTGTTAAATCATTGTTCACTTGAGGATTATGGATCATTTCACTTAACAAAAAAATCCTTTTTCCCTTATTATCTTCAATAGTTCTGTAGGCAATATCAATTGCATTTTCTACACCATAACAAAATCCAAAATGCCTTGCCAGATAGATTTTGACCTTACCAAAGTCGAGTTCGGTAGGGGTGAAATCTTTCTTGAGCTTATCGTCCAATTTGCGCTTTTGTTTGATCGCGACGATTAATGGGCTTCTATAGCCTGATGGCACTTCAAAATTTTTCATCTATTTCAATATTAACAGCTACAAAAGTACAATCTTCGTTGCTTTTTCCCCTATTTTAATTTAGTGCTTGTATCTTTGCGCCATGAATTATGTATCTGTAGAAAATTTGACTAAAAGTTATGGTATTATGCCCTTATTTAAGGGGATCAGCTTTAATATCAATGAGGGCGACAGAATTGCCTTAGTGGCCAGAAATGGTATTGGTAAAACTACGCTTTTAAGAATTTTGTCAGGCAAAGAAGTGCCAGATTCGGGTACTGCCAAAGTGCATAAAGATGTGCATTTGGTTTTATTTGAACAAGATCCTCAATTTATTGAAACGGCTTCGGTAACGCAGAACTTATTCAATCAAGCACATCCGATCATGAAGGCCATTAGTAATTATGAAATGGCGATGGAGACAGAAGATGAAAATTTGATTACAGATGCCATCATGGAAATGGAGGAAAATAATGCTTGGGACTTTGAATCAAAAGTAAAAACCATTTTAACGCAACTTAATATCCATCATTTAGAACAACCTGTTTCAAAATTAAGTGGTGGGCAAAGAAAACGTGTATCCTTAGCAAAAACATTGATCCAAATTGGTTTCGAGCCAAAGCACGTTTTATTATTGATGGATGAGCCAACCAATCATTTGGATTTAAACATGATCGAATGGTTAGAAAATTATTTGGAACAAGAAAAAGTGACCTTATTACTTGTGTCGCATGATCGTTATTTCTTAGAAGCAGTGACAGATGAAATTTGGGAATTGGAAAGAGAGAAATTATATAGTTATAAAGGGGATTACGAAAATTATTTAGAAAAGAAAGCTGCAAGGATAGAATCTGAATTAGCCAGTATTGATAAAGCAAAAAATACTTTTAGAAAAGAATTAGAATGGATGCGTAAGCAACCAAAAGCAAGAACAACCAAGAGTAAAAGCAGACAGGATAATTTTTATGAAGTAGAATCTAGAGCAAAACAAAAAATAGAAGACACCAATTTGCAATTGGATATGAAGATGACCCGATTAGGTGGTAAAATTATCGAAGCAATTAAAGTGTATAAGTCTTATGGCGATCTAGTGGTGCTAAAAGGCTTTGATTATACCTTTAGTAAAGGAGAACGCATTGGTATAGTTGGTAAGAATGGCGTAGGAAAGTCTACCTTCTTGCAAATTTTACAAGGATTGACCATGCCC
>CAMBDE010000052.1 GCA_945865295.1 Chitinophaga pinensis
CACATGAATACGATGATGGCGTTACGACGGGTCAACACCCCAACGACACCAATGCTAAACAAAGTCAAACATAAAATGATATAATACTGTATAGACATCTCTAATGATTTTATTTATAATTATTTTTTTCCAATGATGACTGCGCCAACCATCGCACTTAAGAATAAAACACTGCTTATCTCAAAAGGAATCACATAGTCCGTAAACAATGCTTGCCCTAATGGGTGTATTAAACCAATGTTGCCTTCTTTTAATAAAACTTGCTTGTCTTGAATTTGGGTCGTCTGTTTCACCACCGCAATCAATAAAGTAAGAAAACTACCAGCTGCTACCACACCAGTTAACTTTACTAATAATTGCTTTTGTGGTTCTGCATCTTTTTTGATATTCATTAACATGATCACAAATAAGAACAATACCATAATAGCACCGGCGTAAACAATGATATTAACGATCGCTAAAAATTGTGCGTTCAATAATATATAGTGTCCAGAAATCGCAAAGAATACCAAGATCAACCACAATACACTATGTATTGGATTCTTACTAATTAATACCATCGTAGCACTTACAATTGCAAATGCAGATAATAGATAAAATAAAATGTCTACTGTATTCATAGTATTGATTATGCTTATACTCCTCTTGCCAAAGCTAAATCACTTGCTTCGGTCATTGGATTTGGGATTAATAAATCAGGTTTGCCATAAATAAATCCTTTACGTGTATAATTTGCAGGTGCAAATGTTTCACTTAAATAAATGGCATCTTTTGGACAAGCTTCTTCACATAAGCCGCAGAAAATGCAACGCAACATATTGATTTCATATTTTGCAGCATACTTCTCTTCTCTGTATAAATGTTCTTCTCCTGTTTCACGCTCTGCTGCTTCCATTGTAATTGCTTCTGCAGGACAAGCCACTGCACATAAACCACATGCTGTACAGCGCTCTCTTCCTTCCTCGTCTCTATTTAACACATGCAGGCCTCTAAATACAGGACTGAATGCTCGCTTCTCTTCGGGATAACGTGTAGTCGGTTGTTTTTTAAACATATGACTAAAAGTGATGAACATCCCTTTAATAATATTAATCAAATACAAGCGCTCCCAAAAGGTCATGGGATCTCTGCTTACGGCTTGTGCTTTGTTGGTTAATGGTTGCATGTCTTTGTACAATGATTTAAATAAATTATAAATTAGCTAAGATTAAAGCACCCGTAATTAATAAATTAAAAAGCGCCAATGGAATCATCGTCTTCCATCCTAAGTTCATTAATTGATCATACCTGAAACGCGGGATGGTCCAGCGAATCCACATGAATAAGAAAACGAATAAAACGATTTTAATTAATAAAGTCCCTACACCAATCATCGCTGCAATATTGGGTGCAACAGTGGACTCATCAAAGAATGGTAAATCGTAACCACCAAAATACATCGACGCCATAATCGCGCTACTCATAATCATGTTGATGTATTCTGCAAATAAATAAAAGCCCAATTTCATAGAAGAATATTCTTGATGGTATCCAAAGTTCAATTCATTCTCTGCCTCTGGTAAGTCAAATGGCGTTCTATTACACTCTGCTAATGCTGCTATAAAAAATAATAAAAAGCCCAAGGGTTGATACACTATATTCCACCAGTTGCCTTGTACCTGTTGTTCTACAATGGTCTTTAAACTTAAAGATTCAGTCGTCATTAATAAAGCAATCAAGGCCAAGCCCATCGCCAATTCGTAGCTAATGGCTTGTGAGGCCGCTCTTAAAGAGGACATCAATGAAAACATATTATTAGAAGCCCATCCCCCAATCATAATGCCATATACACCCATACTCACTACTGCAAAAACATATAAGATACCAATATTGATATCTGCAATTTGTAAAGCTATTTTTCGGCCAAATAATTCAATATCAGAACCCCAAGGAATCACAGCACAAGTCATCAAGCTAGCAGTCATTGCTAATGCTGGGCCCAAAATAAATAACCACTTATTGGCTGCTGTTGGAATGATCTCTTCTTTCATGATCAATTTTATTCCGTCTGCCAGTGGTTGTAATAATCCAAAAGGACCGGCCCTGTTAGGACCCGGACGATCTTGTAAAATGGCAGCCACTTTTCTTTCTCCAAAAGTGGTATACAAAGCAATGCCAAGACTACCGAAAACCACCACGGCAATCAAGATTAATTTTTCTATCACCAGCCCCCAATCAAATGCAAGAATTGTCATGCTAATATAATTATGCTTTATGAGTATTGTTTGTGTTAAAAGTATCCCCATGAGAAGGTCCTTGAATTTTTCCTAAATGGATATCAGGTTGATTCACTTCACTTTCATCATGAATGTCCATCAATAAATGCGGCGTTCTACCATCATTCACTGCTTTGAAAGTCTCATTAGGTTTTGTTGTACCGATATTACCTGCATAATGTCCTTGTGCAATTACAGACTGTCTGCTAATTTCACGAGGTCCTTCGATGATCCAATCTGCAGTTTCCTTTTTATCAAAACGACAAGTGTTGCAGATCCAACCTGGCTTGCCATCTGGTGTATCTTCTATCTCACCCCATTGGTCCTTTCTTGCAGTGACTCTATACACTTCGTCTCCTCTATTCCATAAAGTCACTCTTCCAGAGCATGTTGGACAATCACGATGTGCATCCATTGGTTTTAAGAACCATACACGATTTTTAAATCGGAATGTTTTATCTGTCAATGCACCCACCGGACAAACATCAATCACGTTCCCTATAAATTCATTGTCTAAACTCTTCTCAATATGTGTTGCAATTTCTGCGTGGTCTCCTCTGTCTAAAATTCCGTGTACTCTTTTATTCGTTAATTGATCTGCCGTGAAAACACAACGATAACATAAAATACAACGCGTCATATGCAATTGTATATTCTTTCCTAGATCATGCTTTTTAAAAGTCCTTCTTTGAAATTCATATCTTGTATCCGCTTTACCATGATCAAAACTTAAATCTTGTAAATGACATTCTCCAGCCTGATCACAAATTGGACAATCCAATGGATGATTCAATAATAAAAACTCCACCACACCGGCTCTTGCATCCAATACTTTTTCACTTGTGATATTCTTTACTTCCATTCCGTCCATCACGGTGGTACGACAAGAAGCAACCAATTTAGGCATTGGTCTTGGATCTTTTTCCGAACCTTTTGATACTTCTACCAAACAAGTTCTACACTTACCGCCGCTGCCTTCCAATTTGCTATAAAAACACATCGCAGGTGGCGCAACTTGACCGCCAATTAATCGTGCAGCTTGTAACACTGTCGTTCCTGCTGGGACTTCAATGCTAATGTTGTCGATTGTTACTTTAAATAAATTTTGTTCGCTCATAGTTTATATTTCTATGTTATGCAGGTACATGAATTGGATCTGCATAGTGTTGTAAACCGAAATTGCTTGTTTGTGATAAAACCGGGTTATTGATATGCCACTCAAATTCATCACGGAAATGACGAATTGCTGCAGCAACAGGCCATGCAGCTGCATCACCTAATGGACAAATGGTATTCCCTTCTATCTTTCTTTGAATATCCCATAATAAATCAATGTCTGCTATGGTACCATGCCCATGTTCAATCTTGTGTAATATTTTTTCCATCCAACCAGTCCCTTCTCTACATGGAGAACATTGACCACAACTTTCGTGACGGTAAAAACGCGCTAAGGTCAATGTGTTTTTTACAATACATTGATCCTCGTCTAATACAATGAATCCACCAGAGCCTAACATAGAGCCTGTTGCAAATCCTCCATCACTTAAACTTTCGTAGTTCATGTAACGTGTTTCACCAGTAGCTGTTTTTAATAATAAATTAGCAGGTAAGATGGGCACAGATGATCCTCCTGGGATACATGCTTTTAATTGCTTACCACCTTTGATCCCTCCACAATATTCATCACTGTAAATAAATTCTTCGACCGAGATGGTCATATCAATTTCATACACACCTGGCTTATTGATATTACCACATGCCGAAATCAATTTTGTTCCTGTGGATCTTCCAACACCAATCTTTGCATACTCCTCTCCACCCATATTAATGATTGGCACAATTGCTGCCAATGTTTCTACATTGTTCACCACGGTTGGACGTTGCCATACACCTTGGATCGCAGGGAATGGAGGTTTAATACGCGGATTACCTCGCTTACCTTCTAAAGACTCGATCAATGCTGTTTCCTCACCACAGATATAAGCCCCTGCTCCGCGATGTACATGAATATTACATTCAAATCCTGTTCCTAAAATATTTTTTCCTAGCCAACCATTTTCTTTTGCTTCGTTGATTGCTTCTTCTAAAATATCTGTAATCCAAGCATACTCTCCTCTGATATAAATGTAGGTCTCATTAGCACCCAAAGCAAAACTTGATACAATCAATCCTTCCAATAATAAATGTGGTAAAAATTCCATCAAGTAGCGATCCTTAAATGTACCTGGC
Organism: Chitinophaga pinensis; assembly: GCA_945865295.1. Taxonomy (GTDB): domain Bacteria; phylum Bacteroidota; class Bacteroidia; order Chitinophagales; family Chitinophagaceae; genus Sediminibacterium; species Sediminibacterium pinensis_A. The sequence continues at coordinate 4,485 of CAMBDE010000052.1, forward strand.
TCACTTTCGTCTGCATTACAAACCAAGTGACGTGGCACGCCTTCTGGCTTTGCAATAAAACTCCATTTCATACCTGTTGGGAAACCTGCACCACCTCTTCCTCTTAATCCGCTTTTCTTGACTTCCTCAACAATAGATTCGGGATTCATTTCCTTCAAAGCTTTTTCGACACTACGGTAACCACCCTCACGACGGTATACCTCGTAAGTACGGATCCCTGGTACATTTGCTTTATCTAGTAATAGTTTTACACCCATTTGAATATTTTTAATGCGTTCAGTGATTATTTATTTTGTTACAGTTGCTCTGTATTCAGCGATAATGCTGTCTACTTTTTCTTTCGTTAAATGCTCTCTAAAAATCTTACCCACTTGCATCATTGGCGCGTATCCACAAGCACCAAGACATTCTACTAATTTTAAAGTAAATACACCATCCTTGGTTGTCTCTCCTGGCTTGATGGCTAATTGTTGTTGGATATATGCAATGATGTCTTCAGATCCACTAATCATACAAGGTCCTGTTTGACAAACTTCGAACATGAATTTTCCAACTGGCTTTAAATTAAACATGCTATAAAAGCTTGCTACTTCATAGACTTCGATTGGCTCGATGTGTAATAAGCTAGCAACGTAGTCCATTAACTCCGTAGGCAACCAGCCATCGAAACTATCTTGTGCAAGATGCAAAACAGGCAACAATGCACTTTTTTGTTTCCCTTCCGGATAACGAGCTACCAAGCGGTTCAGCTCGGCCATTTGTGTTTCATTAAAAGTATAGGTCATATCGAAAATTTCTTTTTTTATTATGCGTCTAATTCTCCAGCAATTAAATTCAAACTACTCATGGTCACCACGGCGTCACTTAACATGCCACCCTTAATTAATTCAGGATAGGCTTGATAGTAAATAAAACATGGTCTTCTAAAATGCAATCTAAATGGTGTTCTTCCGCCATCACTGATTAAATAAAAACCAAGTTCTCCATTGCCCCCTTCCACTGGGCAATAAATTTGACCTTTTGGTAAATCAATCTCTCCCATAATAATTTTAAAATGCCAAATCAATGCTTCCATTTTTGTATACACGTCTTCTTTTTTAGGAAGATAATATTCAGGTACATCCGCATGGAAGACTTCTGCATCTGCTCCTTTAAAAGCTTGCACTTTTTCGTATGCTTGTCTGATGATAGAGATACTCTCCCACATTTCTGCATTGCGCACTAAGAAACGATCATAGTTGTCTCCTGTTGTTCCAACTGGTACGGTAAAATTAAAATCCTGGTAGCTGCTATAAGGTTGGTGTACACGAACATCATAGTCCACCCCTGCCGCTCTTAAATTTGGACCTGTAAAACCATAGTTCATTGCACGCTCAGCACTGATGCCCCCTGTGCCTTGTGTGCGCTCCATAAAGATTCTATTTCTTGTAAATAAGCTTTCGAATTCTTTAAGCACTTTTGGATATTCGTTTAAGAATTTCTCCAACTTAGTGAATGCAGTGTTGGTGAAATTTCTTTCAAAACCACCTATACGTCCCATATTCGTTGTCAATCTAGATCCGCAGATCTCTTCATAAATTTCATAAATCAATTCTCTATACTGCATCACATATAAAAATCCAGTGTAAGCACCAGTGTCTACACCCACAATAGAATTACAAATTAAGTGATCCGAAATACGCGCTAATTCCATTATAATCACACGTAAATAATCTACGCGTTTTGGTGTTTCAATTTTCAAGAATTTTTCACATGTAATATGCCATCCCATATTGTTGATAGGGCTACTACAGTAATTCAAACGATCAGTGATCGTTGTAATTTGATACAAGGGTCTTCTTTCTGCCAATTTCTCAAATGCACGATGGATATAGCCAACTGTTTGATCAGATGAAACAACGCGCTCTCCGTCCACTTCCATGATATTTTGGAATACACCATGCGTGGCAGGATGTGTAGGTCCAATATTTAAAGTGGTCGTGGTTTTTTCGATTGAGCCTTCTGGTAATGTAATGTGATTGTGTTCCATTGTATATTTAGTTATACCTTGATTTTATAATAAATTATCCTCTACCAAACATTTCGTCATCCTTGTCAATTCTAGTTTGATCCTCTAATGGAAATTCCTTTCTTAATGGGAAATAATCCATCTCATCCACATTCAAAATACGTTTCAAATTAGGATGACCCACAAAGTTGATACCAAAAAAGTCATAGGTCTCACGCTCCATCCAATTGGCGGATTCAAATAATTTAGTGGCTGTATATACATCTGTATTTTCTAATGAAGTACTTACAGAATAACGAAGTCTGATATTCTCTTTTAAATTATGTAGGTGATATACTACTACTAATTCTGCTCCTTTTTGATTAGGATAATTCACCGCACAGATATCGGTTAAAAATGTAAACGCTAAACTTGGCTCATCATATAAAAATTGTAATACTTTCAAATTAATTTCCTTTGGAGATTCAAAAGAAAGCATGCCATAACTAGTTGCAAACTGCGACACTTGGTCGCCAAATTTTGCAATTAATTGTTCTTGTACCATTTCGTTATTTAACGACATATTGTAATAATTAAGTGTTGGCTATTGAATGCCATAACTATTTAATAATGCTTTGTATTGTTCGCTATTTCTACGACGAATACTTTCTTGTCCAACGAGGTCTTGTATTTTCATAAAACCATCTATAATCGCTTCTGGTCTTGGAGGACAACCTGGCACGTACACGTCGACAGGAATCACTTGATCAATTCCTTGCAATACGCTATAAGTATCAAAAATACCACCACTAGATGCACAAGCCCCAACTGCAATCACCCAACGTGGCTCTGCCATTTGGATATACACTTGTCTTAACACGGGTGCCATTTTTTTTGCGATCGTACCCATCACCATTAATAAATCACATTGACGTGGAGAGAAGCCTACACGCTCTGAACCAAAACGAGATAAGTCATAGTGTGAAGCCATGGTTGCCATGAATTCAATTCCACAACATGATGTTGCAAAAGGCAAAGGCCATAAAGAATTTTTACGCGCAAGTCCTACAACAGAACTTAATTGTGTTGCAAAAAATCCATCACCTGGAACGCCATCTGGTGCTTTACCCATTCCAATTGCATCGGCAATTTCTGCTTCTTTTGGATGTATGTTAAATCTTACTGGACGCATAATGTATGCATTATATTTTTTAAAATTAATCTTCCCATTTAAGTGCTCCTTTCTTGATGATGTAGACAAAGCCTACCAAGAAAAATCCAACAAATAAAACCACTTCGAAAAATCCAGCCCAGCCTAAACTTTTAAAATTTACTGCGTATGGATAAAAGAAAATAACTTCTACATCAAATAAGACAAATAAGATGGCTACTAAAAAATATTTAATGGCCATAGGTGATCTTGCATCTCCATGAGATTCAATTCCACTCGCAAAATTTTCTAATTTATCTGATGTTTTTCGATTAGGGCCTACTAAGCTAGAGACCAAAATCATGATGGCTACAAAGCCACCTGCAAATAATATTTGCAATACGATTGGTAAGTAATTGGTAGCACTATTCATTTCTAAGTCTTTTAGGTGCCGCAAAAATACGCAAAGGAACTTGTTTAAACTAAAAACTCCCCATTTAAGGGGAGTTTTTAGGATCTTTTTTTAATAGCCTTTAAAGCACTAAAAAGAGGTTGAATTAGTTCTTATTTTCAGTTGGGGCATCTGGGGCAGGCTTTTGATTGCCTTGCATCTTTTTGAGGATTTCCCAGTTCTTCACCAAGCTTTCTTTAATTTTTACAGTTTGAGCCTCACCAGGCATTAATTCCAATACTTTATCACACATGCCTATCGCTTTTTCTAAATCTTTCATTTCATTAAAATACCCCATCATCAAATAATAAGTATTGACCAAGCCTTGTTTGTATTTAACAGGATCTTTCAACATAAACTCATTTTGTAAGGTAGCCGCTTGAAATACAATGCCCAATTTATTCGCTGTATCGATCAATTGAGCCCCTTTCACATTGAACGAATACCCATTTTGACGATCAGGGAAAGCAGCAATGTATTGCTTTGCGATTTCTGTTGTAGCAAGGCCGTCTTTTGCATTATAAGCAACGCTAGATAACTTGTAATAGTACAATTCGTCTTTGATGCCTCTTAGGTTAAAATAGTTCGTATTCCATTTAAAAGCATCAACATACATATTTGATTTTTCAAACATATCTGCACCTAGTTTGTAATATTTCATTTGATTCGCCTTAGCTGTATCCGCTGCAATTGCTTTTTCAAGCAGGCCAGCTAAAACAGCCTCATTCCCACTAAATTTAGACAATACTTTTACAGCAAGCTCATAATCCGTATTAAGGACTTTGTCGGCCGCGCTTGTAGTGATAAATTGTTCGATATAGGTTTTAGCCTGAACTGAATCTCCTTTACGGTCATAGTTATAAGCTAATAATACGCCAATACGTGGTAAAGCCTGAATGCCAATAGAAGCTTCCATCTCCTTCACTTTTGCCAATGAAGCATCATATTGACCTGCGCGGAACAAATAATCTGCATTGAAGATGTCCAAAGCTGGATCCTTGTCTGCATATTGCAAGAACAAATCAAGATTCGTCTTTGCAGTTTCCGTATTCTTGTCTGCATAATATTGATACAAGGCAAAATAAGTTGGTGCGAACTGAGGATCTGCAGTTAGAGACTTTTTAAAAAATTCGTCAAAAGATTCTAAGTTATTTTGTGTTTGATATACTTTACCAATTCTATAATAAGGATAGGCGTTTTGCGGATCTCTATTAATAGACTCCAAGAAAGCAGTTACCGCTTCGCCACCATTTTCGCCACCCAACTTAAGGTAGTTGATACCCAAATTAACGAACATATTTGGCAAAACAGGAGTGCCTTCGTAGGCAGAAATAGTTTCCTTTAATTTATCTATCGCATATCGATGATCACCAACGCTAGAAGGTACTTCAGAGTGGATATAACCAATAGCATTCACAATATCTTGACTTGGCTTTCCTTTGAATTTACCCTTTGTATTTGAACTACTTGTTATGGCAACTTCTAAAGTCTGCTTGATCGCATTTAGGTCTGCCTTTTCCCCAGCTTCTAACAATTGCACATGCGCAGTTCCTACTAAAATCCATGCATTATTGCCTAATTCGGTTGCTGCTTTTTGATACAATTCTTTTGTAGCTTGAACAAACGCTTGATCTGGCGTACCTGCGCCATTTTGAGATAAGATCGCTTGACCATACCAAAATATGGTTTCTGGATCTTTAGCGTTTTTCTCATATGCATCTTTAAAGAATGCTAAAGCAGATTTGTTCTTTTCGTAACGCAACAATTTCAATCCCTCGTTTAATGGAGATACAGGTACTTGAGCATTAACACCAGTTAATGCAAATGATACTGCCAACATCAATACAACCAATTTTTTCATCACAGTGTTTTTGTATTTTATAAAATATACTTGTTTCAAAACCCTCATTTCAAGTACCCTTTAGGGTTCAACTTTGAGAGAGCTAAAATATTGATTTTTTTGGAAGAAATGCCTTTAAATTTTAGTTAATTCTACTAAAACTCGTTAGCTTTTTTAACTATTCTAGCAAACTATTCCTTTTTTTAAAGCCCATTTTTGCTGGTACTAAAAAAGAACGCTTAAAAATCAACTGTCCTCTTTCCAAACTTAGAAAATTTAAAAAACCAGTACCTAAGCCTGCCGCATTTTCTTTTAAAATAAAATAGATGGGTAAAGTAAGCGGATATTGTGCTTTGCTGATTGTAGCAGGTGATGGTTTTGAAAAATAGCCTTTTTCAATGCATTGTGTACATTCTACCAAGCCTAATTTTACTTTTTTACGCAATTCAATTTGGGCAGGATCATACCCATCTCCAATCCAGTTCATCCCCAAAAACCCAATGGCATCGGCATGTGTAGCAATATAGTCTATCACTTCTTTACTTCCATTTGCTGCCACCACGTTTTTGCCCAAAGGGATGTCTTTTGCTAAACTATCTATTAAAAATCGAATGATCCCTGTTAAATTATTTCCATCCATCACCACTTCTTTATTGGACTTCCCGGTGAGCCTTTGACTTAAGGCTTCCAAGCTAAATACCGAATCCTTTGCTGATTTATGAATCAATACTGCCACTGCATTGTAAGCAAGAATGGCAAAATTTGGATTGAAACTGAGACTTTTTTTATAGTCAACTTGCTCCTGCTTCGTTAAGCCTCTGGTAACGAAAATCATCCTTGTACTGTCATTGGCTAAATCTTTGAAACAATCGATCTCTGATTTATAACTAGCCTCAATCTGAGCCTCGGGATTGCTTGCCAAAAAGACTTTTAACTGCTCCTCCATAAAGGGTCTAAAACTTTCCTCCACAGAGATGCGAATCAACCCTGAATTTGGGGTATCCCTGGTCTTTTCGGGTGTGGTATTGCATGATGCCAATAAGAGTATATAAATCCATCCAATTAAAAAGGGGCGCATAGTCACTAAGTTGTTACTTGATAGCATTAATAATCTTGTTTGATGGCTCTGAACAGCCTAAATCCACCGTAAACCAGGCACAAAGTGCCAAAAATGAGTCTAAAATCATTGTCAATATTCAATACCATATCCATTTTGAAATACTTGGCGCCAAACAAAAGGCCACCAATTCCAAGAATCAATGTAGACATGGAGAAGTCATAAATACGTCTAAAAAAACGATAAGACCTTTCAGATTTTTCTCTTTCTTCCATATAGGGCAATTTTGAAAAGCAAATTAAACAATTAACATGGTAACGATTTAAAAAATTATCTTTACAAACAAATTCGAGTTCATGAGTAAACCTTCTTTACCACAAGGCACCAGAGATTTCAACGCAGCGACTGTTCAAAAAAGACAGTACATCTTCCAAACCATTCGGACGGTATTTGAATTACATGGATTTCAGCCGCTGGAAACACCTGCGATGGAACAATTGGACACCTTGATGGGTAAGTACGGAGAAGAAGGAGATAAGTTGATTTTCAAAATTTTAAACAACGGTTTAGATAACCCACAAAAAGCAGCAGCTACAGGTGAAGGGTTCCAAAAAATATTGGAAGGAAAATCTAGCACGCAAATTACAGAAAGAGCATTAAGATACGATTTAACCATTCCTTTCGCAAGGTATGTAGCCATGCATCATGGATCCCTTAGTTTCCCTTTTAAACGTTACCAAATTCAACCAGTTTGGAGAGCTGACCGACCACAAAAAGGAAGGTACAGAGAGTTCTACCAATGTGATGCGGATATTGTGGGGTCTGATAGTTTATTAAATGAAGTAGAATTAACTGCCATTTACTTAACCGTGTTTAAGCAACTCCAATTAGAAGTAGAAGTAAAAATAAATAATCGTAAAATTTTATTAGGGCTTGCACAGGTTTGTGGAGGAGAGACTAAAATGATTGACTTGACCATTGCCATAGATAAATTAGATAAGATAGGCTGGGAAAAAGTAGCTGAAGAGTTAGCACATAAAGGGTTTACAGCTGCACAACAAAAAACCATTCAAGCCTATTTGGAAATTGAAGGAAGCAATGAAGCAAAATTAACACAACTAGGTGCACTTTTAAATGGCAATGAAAATGCTGCAAAAGGCATCGAAGAAATACAATATGTTTTAGACTACCATGCACAAAGTGGATTGGCGAAAAATCTAGTGGCAGATTTTACTTTAGCAAGAGGTTTAAATTATTACACAGGATTAATTTTTGAAGTAAAAGCAATCGACGCAGAGATGGGAAGTATTGGTGGCGGTGGAAGGTACAATGACTTAACAAGTTTATTTGGTGTACCGAATATGCCTGGCGTGGGCATTAGCTTTGGCGTAGATCGTATCTATGATGTACTAGAGGAAAAAAATCTTTTCCCAGCTTCTGTAGAACAAACTACTAAAATATTATTTTTCAATTTAGGGGATGAAGAAGCAAAAGAAGCTTATCAATTAATGGCAACATTAAGAGCAAAAAAAATTGCTTGTGAAATCTACCCAGACAAGAGTAAATTCGACAAGCAATTTAAATATGCCGAAAAGAAAGGCATTCCGAATATCATCATCATCGGATCCGATGAATTGAGTAAAAAAGTATGTACCCTTAAAAACCTAACCACTGGGACACAACAAACAATTCCATTTGAAGCACTTGCGACAATGGAATTTTAAAAAGCGATTTAGTAGTTTTGTTTCATCCAATATCTAGCGTAGAACTCATCCTCTTTTAACGCGACAGGACTTGATTCTTTTCTACCCATTAATTCCATGCCTTGCACGAAAATACTAATTGACTCCACTGAAGTGCCATCTTTTCTTTTGAAAACCACTAATGCGTCATAAGTTGCTAAATAAAAACTATCTACCCCTTTTTTCTCTAATTGCGTTGAACCCATCGCAGAATTGATGACCAAACTAGAATCTTGAATAGTTATAGACACTTCGGCCACTGGACTACCTTCTGCAAAAACATATTTTCCTAGATAATCATTCAATGGACTTGTTTGGGCATTTACTGACAAGAATGCACCTATTGATATCAAGGTCAAAAAGCATAATTTTCTCATAATTGTTGATTTAAGTTTTAAGACGTCTAAAATACTGTGTTTTACTGAAAATCTGCTTATAAAATAATCATTTCTGCTAGAAATAATTGATTGTTAACAGACTGATCAAGTATCTTTGCAGCATGGAGCAAACAAGACCAAATATCAGGGCAGTAGAGGTCGCTGAGATTGAACGATTTATAGCAAAAATCGAAGAAAAACCATTTAGGGTAAAACAGATTGTAGAATGGTTATGGCAAAAACATGCGCATAGCTTTGACGAAATGACCAATTTAAGCCTGGATTTACGTAAAAAATTAGTGGAGCACTTTACTTTACCAGCACTTTCTATTGATACCACTCAAATGAGTAGTGATGGCACATTTAAAACAAGGTTCAGAACCTTTGACGACCATATGATTGAAGGGGTACTTATTCCAACCACACTTCGCAAGACTGCCTGTGTGTCTTCTCAGATTGGTTGTAGTTTGAGTTGTAAGTTTTGCGCTACTGGTTATATGGAGCGAAGCAGGAATTTAAATTTTGATGAAATCTACGATCAAGTAGTGATGATCAAACAGCAGGTTG
>CAMBDE010000053.1 GCA_945865295.1 Chitinophaga pinensis
TTATGGGGCTATCATATTGGTGATACAGTGAAGTTTGTGAGTATTGAACCTTATAGAATTATTGTCACAGGAAGGGTGAAACATTTTATTTCGGCATTTGGAGAACATGTGATTGGGGAGGAAGTAGAAGCAGCGATGTTGCAAGTGGCAAACGAAATGAATGCCTCTATTGTAGAATTCACTGTGGCACCTTATATCGCACAAGGCGAAGGAAAAAGTTACCATGAATGGTTGGTTGAATTTGAAAGACCACCATCGGACATGGAACTGTTTAAAACTAAATTAGATCAAGCCATGTGTGCAAAAAATGTATACTATCAAGACCTGATTGCTGGGAATATTTTAGCACCATTGGTTTTGACAGTCCTTCCTAAAAATGCATTTATTGAATACATGAAATCCGAAGGAAAATTGGGTGGACAGAATAAAGTACCAAGATTAAGCAACGACCGAAAAATTGCAGACGCATTGCGCAATCAATTAGGCAAGTAGCCAGAATAGAATAAAAAGCGTATTTTTAACCTCAAGTAAACAACTGGATGAGTCAAAAAAGAATTGCCATTTTCGGATCTACAGGTTCCATTGGGAAACAAACCCTAGAGGTGATCGCGGCGAACCCAGACTTATTTGTCGCTGAGATTTTGACGGCGCATGCAAACGAATCCTTATTAATTGAGCAAGCATTATTATTTGAACCCAATATTGTAGTGATTGGGGACATTGGAAAATACGCGATTGTAAAAAAAGCATTAGAAGGCAAACCAATTAAAGTGTTTGCTGGAGAAGAAGCTTTAGAACAAGTTGCTGCCATGGATTGCTATGATTTTATGATGGCGGGTATTGTTGGTTTTGCTGGTTTGAAACCAACATTGACTGCAGTTGAAAATGGCAAAGCAGTGGGACTCGCAAATAAAGAAACATTAGTAGTGGCAGGCGATATTGTCATGCGCACAGCAAGAGAAAAAGGTGCTGCTATTATTCCAGTAGATAGCGAGCACTCGGCCATTTTCCAATGTCTTGTTGGCGAAGGCAATAATCCCATCGAAAAAATTATTCTCACAGCGAGTGGTGGTCCTTTTTTAGGAAAGAAACCTAATTTTTTAGTGAATGTAAAAAGAGATCATGCTTTGCAACATCCAAATTGGAGCATGGGCGCAAAAATTTCAATTGACTCTGCAACCTTGATGAATAAAGGATTAGAAATGATTGAAGCGAAATGGTTATTTGATTTAAGGCCAGATCAAATCAAAGTGGTGGTACATGCACAAAGTATTATTCATAGTATGGTTCAGTTTCAGGATGGTAGTATTAAAGCACAAATGGGATTGCCTGATATGAAATTACCTATTCAATATGCAATGGCTTTTCCAAAAAGATTGGCAAATGATTTTCCAAGATACCATTTTGACAAACCTAATAAATTGACTTTTGATGAGCCTGATGTAAAGACCTTTAGAAATTTAACCTTGGCGACCGAAGCATTGCGCATTGGAGGCAATGTACCTTGTGTGTTAAATGCTGCAAATGAAATTGCAGTGTATGCATTTTTAAAAAATAGAATTGGATTTTTAGATATGACAGATCTCATTGAAAGAACATTAGAGAAAATTGAATTTATCGCAAATCCAAGTTTGGATGATTATTATGAAACCGATGGAGCTGCAAGAGATTTTGCTGCTTCTTTAATACAACTATAAAAACATGTATCTAGCTGCTATTGATTTAACCGTACTTGCAACAAAAACTGCACAATTTATTTTATCTTTTTCTATCATCGTTGTTTTACACGAGTTAGGACATTTTATTCCTGCTAGATTATTTGGCGCAAGAGTAGAAAAATTTTATTTATTCTTTAATCCTGGATTTAGTTTGTGGAAAAAGAAGATAGGAGATACAGAATATGGATTAGGTTGGATTCCTTTTGGAGGCTATGTGAAAATTTCTGGGATGATTGATGAAAGTATGGACAAGGAGCAGATGAATAAGGCCCCGGAATCTTTTGAATTGAGATCAAAGCCTGCTTATCAAAGATTGATTGTCATGTTGGGTGGTGTGATTGTGAATGTAATTTTAGCCATTGTGATTTTCATTGGCATTGCATGGTTTTGGGGAGACGATTTTTTACCAGCAAAAAATCTAAGTTATGGCATACATCCAACAGAGATTTCTAAAAAAATGGGATTGCAAGACGGAGACATTATTGTTGCATTGGATCAAAAAGAATTAAAAGATTTCTTTGAATTAGAATCTAAAATAGTTTTAGAAGAACCAAAAACAATTCAAGTAAAAAGAGGAGATAGTGTATTGAGTTTGACTTTTTCAACAAACATAGCTGCTGAATTGGCAAATGCAAATAATTCAACCGCATTTGTTGTTCCTATGTTCCCAGTAATTGTGGACTCTATTGGGAAAACGGCAGTCATAGTAGAAGGTAGCTTTCAAAAAAATGACACCTTATTAAGTATCAATGGACAATCAGTGAAATACCAACATGAGTTCATTGAAGTGAAGAAAAAGTATAGTGATTCATTGGTGACCATTCTTGCTAAAAGAGGAACGGATACAGTGAAGATTAGAACCTTAATTAACAATAAAGCACAGCTTGGTCTATTTGTAAAATTACCAATGCAACTTTTCAAAACAGTGCATCAGGAGTATAGTTTTGCCGAAGCAATTCCAACCGGTATCCAAAGATGTTTTACAACATTGGATAATTATGTAACAGGCATCAAGCAAATTTTTACAGGCAAAGTGAATCCGAATGATTCACTTGGAAGTTTAATCAGCATTGGAAATACTTTTCCTTCTCAGTGGGATTGGGAGCGATTCTGGACTTTGACAGCCGTATTTTCGATCGTATTAGGCTTCATGAACGTATTACCAATTCCTGCATTGGATGGGGGACATGCTTTATTTATTCTATTTGAAATGATTACAGGGCGCAAGCCTAGTGATAAGTTCATGGAATATGCACAAATTGCAGGCATGATTTTGATGTTTGGCCTTATGTTATATGCATTGGGATTGGACTTCTGGCGTTTATTTAAGTAGGCGGTAATTAAAATCCATTTATTAGTTGTAATTTTGTACTTGATTTAATCTCAGTAATTGGGGTCGTATGGTTTTGACAGCAAGCGTAGCGGTTGGGGTAAGCATGTAGTGCGTTGGGTAATTAGCACTTAAATCTGAATACCAAACAATCAAAAGGCGAAACAAATTACGCCATGGCTGCTTAATTCAGTGAATTAACTTCCATTATGGCCGAGATAGCAGGTAGGCCCTTTACCCGCTTCTTAGCTTAATCAAAACAAAAAGGGATGCGATAAGCATAGGCTGTGCCGCTTATTTAAGTACCATACAGCTAAGTAATCAATTGGTTTGTGTTTTTCCTGCTGATTGCCGACAAATAATAAAACAATAAACATGTAGAAGACCAATGGTAACTTTGTTTGGACAGGGGTTCGACTCCCCTCGACTCCACAAGGGTTTTATCCTTCCCAAAGATTTAGGCCCGGCCCGGTTAAAATCCGGGCCTCGCTTGATCCGGTCGGGGCTCACAATTAGGAGACAGAAAAACAATTTAGAAATCCAAATTTATAAAAATTAGGTTTTCGTGATTCATTGAAAATGAAAAATTGTACTTATTTGTTGCAGTAAACACAGACTTGGAAGCACCTTTGCGCATATGATCGTGGACTTCAATAATAATCATTTTAGTGTGTGGTAACCAAGATTCATAATTTTTTTCAAACACTTCTTTTTCGGATCCTTCAATATCTAATTTTAGTAAGTCAATTGTTGACCAGTTCATTTCTTGCATAATTGATCCTATAGAATAAGCAGTTATATTGTCGGGTGTAGAAGCATCAACCTCTTCCACCATAAATGCATTGTCATTGTCTTTGGCATTAACAATAACAAGGTGCTTATTATCATTCCAGATGCCCCCAAGCTTTGCTTTTACATTTGAAAAATTGACAATATTTTTTTTAAGCATTTTAAAATTTTCTTGATTAGGCTCAACTGCAACAATATTTGCGCTAGGATAACGGTGCGAAAAATAAACAGAAGCAAGTCCAATATTAGCACCTCCATCAATAATGGTTGCAGGAGTGTATGGAATATGAAAATTATATTGTCCCTCTAAAAAAACCTGTTTAAAAGTAATTTTGTCAGCATATTTTTTTCTTAAATAAATAGTTGTCTTGTACCGGCTAGACCTATAACAACCATCTTTTTTAAAAATGCGACGCATAAAAAAAGTAAGTCCATCCGTAAAACCAAATGCATTGATGAGGGGTACTAATCTTTTTGACATATTATAAATTTAGCAATATTTAATAAAATTAAGCAGTTTGAGAGGAAAATATTAACGCGATTGGACCCCCTTAGTTCTGAGCGCCTGTTTAAAATTTGCAATATTACGTTCAAATCAAAATCCCAAGTTCTTATCAAAATCTAAAGTGCCTAGAATCAATAACTTATTAACTCTAAGAATAATTTAAATAATGTCTTTCAATCAAACTTAATGGCACAAATATTGTTTATAAGTAGAAGGAAATTTAACTTTACAAATCATTGAGCAAACAGACTTTGGCGTATTTTTACAAATAATTATAAAAACAAATTGATACAATGGATAATCAAACCACAGACGGAGCAGCAAAATGTCCTTTTACAGGCGCGACAACACTTTCATCAAAACAAGGAAGCGCAGGAACTGGCCCAGTGAATAGAGATTGGTGGCCGAACCAATTAAAATTAAATATCTTAAGACAACATTCTGCATTGTCCAATCCAATGGAGCAGACATTCAATTATGTTTCTGAGTTTAAGTCTTTAGACCTTAAAGCTGTGAAGCAAGATATTGTGGACTTGATGACCAATTCTCAAGAGTGGTGGCCTGCTGATTATGGACATTATGGTCCTTTCTTTATTCGTATGGCATGGCATGCTGCAGGAACTTATCGTACAACAGATGGTCGTGGTGGTGGTGGTGCAGGCATGCAACGTTTTGCGCCATTGAATAGCTGGCCAGATAATACCAATTTAGATAAAGCAAGATTATTATTATGGCCAATTAAAAAGAAGTATGGTCAAAAATTATCTTGGGCCGATTTAATGATTTTAGCAGGTAACTGTGCATTAGAATCAATGGGCTTTAAGACTTTTGGTTTTTCTGGAGGTAGAGAAGATGTTTGGGAGCCTCAAGAAGATGTATACTGGGGCAATGAAAGAGAATGGTTAGGTGATAAAAGATATACTGGAGACCGTGAATTAGAAAATCCATTAGCGGCTGTTCAAATGGGATTGATCTATGTGAATCCAGAAGGGCCAAATGGCAATTCCGATCCAATTGCATCTGCAAAAGATATTCGTGAAACATTTGCGCGTATGGCCATGAATGACGAAGAAACAGTGGCATTGATTGCAGGTGGACACGCATTTGGTAAATCACATGGTGCCGCAGATCCAAACATGTATGTAGGCAAGGAACCTGCAGGAGCAGATATTGCAGAGCAAGGCCAAGGTTGGAAGAATACTTTTGGAACTGGTAATGGAGTGCATACCATCACTTCTGGTTTAGAAGGTGCATGGACAACCACACCAACAAAATGGAGCAATAACTATTTTGAAAATTTATACAAATATGAGTGGGAATTAGTGAAGAGCCCTGCTGGAGCGCATCAATGGAAGCCAAAAGCAGGAGCGGGCGCAGGTACTGTGCCGGATGCACATGATCCATCTATCACACATGCACCAACTATGTTAACAACAGATTTAGCGTTGATATTAGATCCAGCATATGCACCGATTTCAAAAAGATATTATGAAAATCCAGATCAATTGGCAGATGCATTTGCAAGAGCTTGGTTTAAATTAACACACCGCGATATGGGACCACGTGCACGTTATGTTGGAACAGAAGTGCCTGCTGAAATATTGATTTGGCAAGACCCAATTCCTGCTATCAATTATACATTAATTGATGCAACAGATATCGAAGCTTTAAAAGCAAAAGTCCTTGCTTCTGGTTTGTCTGTTTCTGAATTAGTGGCAGCTGCTTGGGCTTCTGCTTCTACTTTCCGTGGATCAGATAAAAGAGGTGGAGCCAATGGTGCAAGAATTCGTTTAGCACCTCAAAAATATTGGGCTGTAAACAATCCTGCACAATTATCTAAAGTATTGGATGCATTAGAAACGATCCAAAAAGATTTTAATACCAATACATCAGGTGGAAAACAAGTTTCAATCGCTGATTTAATTGTGCTTGCTGGTGCAGCTGCAATTGAAAAAGCGGCAAAGGATGGTGGTGTAACTATTAAAGTGCCATTCACTGCTGGTCGTGCAGACGCTAGTCAAGAAGAAACAGATGTGGCCTCATTTGCAGTTTTAGAGCCAATCGCAGATGCATTCCGTAATTATATTAAACCACGTACATTGGTTTCTGCAGAAGAAATGTTAATTGATAAAGCGCAATTATTATCCTTGACTGCCCCAGAAATGACGGTGTTATTTGGTGGTATGCGAACATTAAATACCAATTTTGATCAATCACAACATGGGGTGTTTACAGCAACTCCTGGCGTATTGACCAATGATTACTTTGTGAACCTAATTGATTATAACAATGCATGGAAAGCAAGTGATCATTCACAAAATGCTTTTCAGGGGGCGGATAGAAAAACTGGAGCAATTAAATTTACTGGAACAAGAGTCGATTTAATCTTTGGTTCTAATTCTGAATTACGTGCATTGGCCGAAGTGTATGCATGTGATGACGCTAAAGCAAAATTTGTACATGATTTTGTAGCAGCTTGGAATAAAGTAATGGAATTAGATCGATTTGATTTAGCATAATCATCCTACACGAGAGATTTAAAGAAATGATTGAATATCATCAAGATGGCCTCAAAAGGGCCATCTTTTTTATATAGATGTATTTGAAAATTTAAATACTAATTGTTTAAATCGTTGCTTAAATAATATTTTATAATTGTTTATTAATAAATTGTAAATTAAAGGTTCAAATAATATTATTCGAATGAAACAGTCATTAAAAAAGTTTAATTATTTTATTGTAGTCCTTTCTATTTTATTAGTGCATACATCTATTATAGCACAAGAAAATCCATTAGAAGGTCGTTGGGATTTAACAGTAGATATGGGCGGTGGTAGAATTGCACCTTCTTGGTTAGAAGTGCGACATTCAGGAGTGAAAAATTTAATTGGCCGATTTGTTGCAGACGGTGGCAGTGCTAGACCAGTTGCGCAAGTATTTTTTGATGGCATAAAACTCAACTTTACTATTCCACCTCAATGGGATCGTACAGAAAATAATTTAGTAGTGGAAGGTGAATTATTAGGGGATCAATTAAAAGGAACCATGGTTGCATCTTATGGTGATAAATATACTTGGACTGGTGTGCGAGCACCAAGATTAAATAGTTTAAAAGAAGTTACTTGGGGTACACCAATTCAATTATTAAACAATAAAGATTTAACTGGATGGGCATCCATTGGCAACAAAAATCAATGGGTTAATATGAATGGGGTATTAACTAGTCCTGAATCAGGCGATAATATTAGAACAACTACAACCTACGATGATTTTAAATTACATATTGAATTCAGGTATCCTAAAGGAAGTAATAGTGGCGTATATTTAAGAGGCCGTTATGAAATTCAGATAGAAGACAACCAAGGTAAAGCACCACAAAGTATTTACTTAGGTGGGATATATGGTTTTATTGATCCATGGGTGAATGCAGCAAAAGCCCCAGGAGAATGGCAATCTTATGATGTGACTTTAATTGGTAGGATGGTGACTGTAGTTGCAAATGGTCAAACCATTATTTTCAAACAAGAAATTCCAGGTATCACTGGAGGTGCTATCAATAGTGATGAAGCTGCTCCAGGTCCAATCATGTTACAAGGAGATCATGGTCCAATTGAATACAGAAATATCATTATTACGCCAGCTAAAAAATAAATTACTTTAACTATTTTATAATCACGACTTCTTCATAAGGGACTCTTTCTCTTTTCCCCCAGATACCAGCTTCAGTGCCTTTTCCAACACTGACAATCATATTGACTTCTGCCATTGCTGGAAGATCCAATGCTTTCTTTACCCTAACTGCATCGAAGCCCTCCATGGGACAAGAATCAAAACCTTCTGCTGCGATTGACAACATAAATGTTTGGGCTGCCAAGGCACATGATTTATGTACTGTAATTCTTTGATCTGCTCTACCTCTCATTCTAGTCATTGGTCTAAAAGCGCCAATAAAATTACTTAAAGTGCTTCTTAACGCAGTAAAAAAACCAAACTGATCTGTACTATATGCAAGCGGCATTAATTTACCATAGTAGGTCATTAATTTATCTTGATTGGGAGTGGTGTCACCTGTGATGCCTTTTTTAATCAGGTCCAAATGCCATTGCACTCTTTTTTTCCAATGATCTTGACGGGTAACAAAGACCACCAACTGTTTTGCAGTTCTTGCGGCATTTTGATTTAAACAATAGGCATGAAAATCCTTTTGCAAGGCAGGGTCTTTGATCCAATAAAATTCCCATAACTGCATATTACTGCTATTAGGAGCCAGTATGCTGCGTTCTAAACTTTTTTTTATCACTTCATCCGGTACTTCAACATTGGGATCGAATTTTCTGTTGGATCTTCTTTTTTCAATAATTTCTTCAAATGCTTGCGATAAAGACATATATTTTTTTAATTTTAGTAAAGTTTACAACTAAGCAATAAAATTAAGCATAGTTGTTTAATTACAATTCAAAAAGAATAATTTATGATAAAGAAAATATTATATGGATTTATAGCCTTGGTTGTTTTAACTATTGGCCTGTCATATACACCCGTATTCGCCCATTTAAGAAACTTTGCAAAATGGGGGAAGCACTCTATTCATGATTACAAAACACATCCAACAAGACTTGTAAAAGCAGCGAGTGTTCCTCAATATTGGCCATTAGACAGTGCTTATAATAAAGCAATTATGCCAGATTCATTAATGCTTGCATTGGATTCAAATGACACGCATGCTTTTTTAGTAATACAAAATGGCAAGATTGTGTATGAAAAATATTTTGATGAGTATAATTCAAAAACTTTGAGTGGCTCATTTTCTGCCGCAAAAAGTATCATTTCATTATTAATTGGAATCGCATTACAAGAAGGGAAAATAAAATCTTTGGAAGAGCCTGTTGGAAATTATGTCCCTCATTTTAAAGAATCAAATTTAGATAAAATAAAAATTATTGATTTATTGACCATGAGTTCAGGTACAAACTATAAAGAATTTGATAAAAGTTATTTTAGTTTAAATGCATATGGTTATTATGGTGACAACGAAGAGTATATGGTCAATAAAATGAAATTTAAAGAGCCTTCAGGCGCTTATTGGGATTACAGAAGTGGGGATACGCAAGTTCTAGGATTGATTGTAGAAAAAGTATTTGGGGATAATATTTCAAACTTAGTATCTCAACGTTTCTTGCAACCAATGGGTGCAGAAGTAGATGCATTATGGCTATTAGATGGAGACCAACAACATGAAAAAGCATTTTGTTGCTTTAACGGAGTCGCAAGAGACTATGCTAGATTTGGCCAATTAATTTTAAATAAAGGTGCTTGGGGCGGAATACAAATTGTAGATTCTAATTATATCTTCAAAGCAACTTCTCCAGCTTCATACTTAAAGGACCGTACAGAGTCAGACAAGCCGGTTGATTACTATGGCTATCAATATTGGATTGTACAACACAAGGGGATGTCTATTCCATTTCAAAATGGCTTATTTGGACAATATGTATTTTCTATTAAAGAAAAAAATGCAGTGGTCGTTAGACTAGGGGAGTCTAAAACTGTAAAACATGTACACCATTATCAACCCGAAATTTATTCCTATTTAGATGCTGCACTTTCAGTATTAAAATAAAAAAAGCCGCTCAAAAAATCGAGCGGCTTTTTTTAAGCTATATTTTTTTAGAAAAGTTTCATTGCTTTTGCAAAATAAGTCAAAGTACCAGGAAGGGCTAACCAGAAAAACTCTCTATAAACGAATAATAAAACGATTAAAATAGCGAACCATAAAAAGAATAATGCCCAGTATTTTTTGGTGTTAGTTTGTACTTCCATTTGTATGCTTTGTTTGTATTTATTAAATTCAGTTGCAAATATACAATAAATCTTATTTGGACCTATAAATTTGGCCCATAGGTATATTTTAAATCTACTTTCCAACCATTGGGGGTGGATATGATTTTAAGTTTATGGACCTTGTTGTCAAAGGAATTTTGGTAATTCATGATGGTCATACTGCTATCCACAGCAATAATTTCGTTGATTTGGATAGATGCAAGCCTTATTTGTTGCCTTCCTTCTTTATCTAATCCATAGTAGTTGCTGGCCATTTTTTCAAACAAAGCAAGGTTCTCAGCATCTTCAACCACATAGAATTTGGCTTTCTTAAAATTGCCTTGCATACAGTTCTCAACAAAATAACGCCCACCATCTAAGGGGTTGTCTGCAATTTCATATTGGTCCGATGGGCTACATTGCCATAGAAAAAGCGCCAAAAAGAGGTATTTTAATTTTTGTAGATGCATAGCCAAAGTTACGTCATTAGGTAGTATTTTTGAAGCATAAAGCAAAGTCATGAAAAATTTAATGTTATTGGTTGGAATATTGATAGGTGCATCCAGTTTTGGACAACAAAAACATCCTGATTTTATGCAACAAGGGAATATTTATGAAGTGAATATTCGTCAATATACCAAGGAAGGGACTTTCAAAGCATTTGCAAAACATTTACCAAGATTACAGAAAATGGGGGTACAAACATTGTGGTTTATGCCTATCCAGCCCATTTCTAAATTTGGTAGAAAAGGAACTTTAGGATCTTATTATGCAGTGGCAAGTTATACCGATATCAATCCCGAATTTGGTACCCTCGCAGATTTTAATGCCGTCGTCAATCAAGCACATATACTTGGCATGAAAGTATTAATTGATTATGTCCCAAATCATTCTGGTGCAGATCATCCTTGGCTGATATCGCATCCAGATTTTTATGAAACAGATTCAACAGGGAAGCCTACTTATACTGCAGACTGGTCTGATACAAGAGAATTGAATTTTAATAACCTAGTGATGCAGGATAGTATGATCAATACCATGAAGTATTGGTTAAATGCTACTAAGATCGATGGATTCAGGGTAGACGTTGCATGGGGTGTACCTTACAGTTTTTGGGATAAATGTATTCCAGCATTAAAAAAAATTAGAAACATCTATTTATTGGCAGAAGCGGATGACGCTAAGCTACATGAAAATGGTTTTGATGCGACCTATACTTGGAAAGAATTTCATGTCTTAAATGATATTGCTGCTGGTAAAAAAAACATTAGCGCTTTGGATACCGTGTTGCAAAATATTGAAACTGAATTTATGAAAGGAGCGCAAAGATTGTATTTCACAAGCAATCATGACGAAAACTCTTGGAATAAAGCAGACTATGCAACAATGCCAGGCGCCATTCATACACCTTTCGCCGTGTTTACGCAAACCTACAATAGAACAATGCCTTTAATTTATAGTGGTCAAGAAGAGCCCGTATTAAGACCGCTGGCATTTTTTGAAAAAGACAGCATTGAATTTAAAAAATATGAGCGTGCTAATTTTTACACGACGCTTTTAACATTAAGAAAATCAAATAGCGCATTTGCTGATAATGCTAATTTTAAAAGATTGAATGTGAATCTTCCAGAAAAAATCATGGCATATGAAAGAAGCAATGGCCAGGATAAAGTTGTGGTGGTATTGAATTTATCAAATCAACCACAACAAGCAATGATTGATGGAATAGATGCAAGTGCATTCGAAGAGGTATTCACCAAGCAAAAACTGACAGGTATTCGATCTTTACAAATGTCTGCTTGGGGTTATCAAGTTTTTGCAAAGAAAAATACAGTAAAATAATATTGGGTACAATCGTATTCAAAATGGTGGTTTAAAAATAACAACAGATGACTAAACAATTTCTAGTAGATCAAATCAAAGCAAAGCAATCTTACTTATGTGTTGGATTGGATACGGATATTGAAAAGCTTCCAGCAGGGTTGCCTAAAAATAAAGCAGGGGTCATTGCTTTCAATAAAGCCATCATTGATGCTACGGCAGCGCATTGTGTAAGCTATAAAATCAATACGGCATTTTACGAATCCCAAGGCATTGCAGGTTGGGAAGCTATGGAAGCGACATTGGCGCATATCCCATCTACCCATTTTACGATTGCAGATGCAAAACGCGGAGATATTGGAAACACATCCGCACAATATGCAAAAACATTTTTTGAAACCCTTCCATTTGATGCCATCACAGTAGCGCCATATATGGGCAAGGATAGTATTGATCCATTTTTAGCCTATCAAAATAAGTGGACGATTGTTTTGGGATTAACATCCAATCCGGGAAGTCAACATTTTGAACAACAAAAATTAGCGAATGGGCAATTTTTATACGAATCTGTTTTAGAACAAGTAGCAAGTTGGGGTAGTCCTGAACAATTGATGTTTGTGGTGGGCGCCACCAAAGCCAATGAGCTGGAATCTATCCGAAAAATTATCCCTGCACACTTTATTTTGGTGCCAGGTGTGGGTGCACAGGGAGGCAGTTTGTCCGAGGTTACTGCCTATGGAAAGAACAATGAAGTAGGTTTACTCATCAATGCAAGTAGGGCCATTATTTTTGCAAGTAGTGGGGCAGATTTTGCTGAAGTTGCATCAAATGCAGCGAAAGGCTATGCAGATGAAATGAAAGCTTTATTAAGCTAATAAATCAGCTAATTAATACCCTTGTAATTATAGTTTTTTAAGCGCTTTCTACTACCTTTGTGTATCAATCATTTTTATAAAATTACAAACCATGGCAGTAAGAGCTGATTTGTTTGAATCCCCAGATTATTATCAATTAGACGAATTGTTGACTGAAGAGCAATTAATGGTGAGAGATGCAGTAAGAACCTACGTTAAAACAGAAATTTCACCAATCATAGAGGAGTATGCTCAGAAGTCAGAATTTCCAAATCAAATTGTGAAGCAATTAGGTGACCTTGGATGTTTTGGCCCAACTGTACCAACTGAGTATGGTGGTGGTGGATTAGATTATATCAGTTATGGATTGATGATGCAAGAATTGGAAAGAGGGGATAGTGGTGTGAGAAGTACTGCGAGTGTTCAAGGTTCTTTGGTGATGTTCCCAATTCATGCGTATGGAAGTGAAGCACAAAAACAAAAGTTTTTACCAAAATTAGCATCTGGCGAGTGGTTGGGTTGTTTTGGATTAACAGAACCAGATCATGGGTCTAATCCTTCTGGTATGTTAACGAATATTAAAGATGCAGGGGATCATGTTATTTTAAATGGTGCAAAAATGTGGATCAGCAATTCCCCATTTGCACAAGTTGCAGTGGTATGGGCTAAGAATGAAGCTGGAGAAATTGTAGGCGTCATTGTTGAAAGAGGAATGGAAGGATT
>CAMBDE010000054.1 GCA_945865295.1 Chitinophaga pinensis
GGATCGTTTCCCAGAAGGTGCATTAGTAGATTCCATTGACTACAATAAAAACAGAGCAAGAATATCTTGGTACACTATTGAGCCTAATTTACAAGATCGTAATAGTTCCAATAATCCACTGGCAAATGATGCGAGATCATTAAGTGATCCAAGAATTCGTCAGGTATTTACCAATGAATTGTTTCCGCAAAGAACAACCAATATTACCGATGTTCAATTGCCAACATTTGATTTAAGTTATTTTCCAAAAGATCGAGGCCCGTATAATTACAATTATAAAGATTTAATCATTCATCCGAGTGATCCCACCAAAGTAGTATTCAAAAATCCTGCTGATAAATGGGGCGGTATTATGCGTTCTTTGGACCAAACAGATTTTGAAACAGGCATCATAGAGTATGTTGAATTTTGGGTGCAGGATCCCTTCATTAGATCTGCTGCAACAAAAGGTAAATTGGTTTTAAACTTAGGAAATGTAAGTGAAGACATTTTAAAAGACGGAAGACGTTTTTATGAAAACGGCATGCCAACACCTAGCATACCTGCAAGTATTGATAGCTCTACCTGGGGAAGGGTGCCAGTGAATCCAATCCAAGTCACCAATGCGTTTAGTAATAATCCAGAGGATAGGAAATTTCAGGATATAGGATTCGATGGATTAGGTGACGAGGATGAACGATCAAAGAAGGCCTATTTGATTAATCAAATTGGGAATAGTGCCGTTGCGCAACAATTTACAAAAGATCCCTCTGCAGATAACTATGTTTGGTATCGTGATGCAAGTTATGATGCAGCTGGTGCAAATATTTTAAGTAGGTATAAATTTTTCAATAATCCTCAAGGCAATTCTGCCTTGGCTGGAAATAGTCAATTTAGTAGTGCTGCCACTTTATTGCCTGATAATGAAGATTTAAATAGAGATAATACATTAAATGAAACAGAAGCATATTTTGAATATGAGATTGATTTGCAAAAAGGCAGGGTGAATACCACTAATTATGTGACAGATTCAAAAACAGTCAATGTGACTTTAGCGGATGGGTCTAAATCTAATGAGAACTGGTATTTATTTAGGGTGCCTATTAAATCTTTCACTAATAGAATAGGAGGTATTCGTGATTTCAAATCGATCCGTTTTTTAAGAATGTACCTCACAGGTTTTGAGGATTCAATCACCCTTCGTTTTGCTAGGCTTGATTTAGTTCGAAACCAATGGAGACAGTTTACATATGAAGTGGATAATTCAGGCGATTATAAATTAATTACGCCCGAAAATAATACAGCCGTGGTGAATACCATTGCAGTGGGTTTAGAGGAAAATGGAAGTAGAACCCCTGTGAACTATTTGGTACCTCCTGGCATTGAGCGTGTGCAGTTATTAAGTAATAACGGCGTTAATTTATTACAAAATGAACAAGCATTAAGTGTTCAGTTGAATAGATTGCAGAAAAATACAAGCCCAAGAGGTGTCTTTAAAACGATGAATATTGATATTCGACGTTACGGAAGTCTATCCATGTTCTTGCATGCTGAAAATAAAAATCGGCCAGATGTAATTGAGAAGGGCGTGATTACAGCGGTACTTCGTATTGGTCAGGACTTTCAAAATAACTTTTATGAAATACGTATCCCATTAACCACGACTAAACGAAAAACTTATTCCATTTCAGAAGTAAGAGATGTATGGCCTTTGGAGAATGAGATGAATTTGAGTTTAATTGATTTGGTTAAACTTAAAATCGATAGAGATAATCAAAATTTTGATTTCAATAAAAAGTTTGAAAGGCTTCAAGATAATAATCATACTTATTCAGTGATGGGAAACCCAAATTTAGGAGAAGTGCGTGGTATTTTAATTGCTTTTGAAAATTCTTCTGGTCAGCCTTTTATAGACGCTGAAGTTTGGGTTAATGAATTAAGACTATCCAACTTAGATGAACAAGGATCCTGGGCAGCATTGGGTCGTATGGATATAGTAATGGCAGATTTAGGAACAGTAGCAGTGTCTGTCAATAATAGAACGACTGGTTTTGGTAGCATTGAACAAAGAATGAATGAACGCGCAAAAACAGGATTTACTCAGTTGGATATTGCCACTAATATTGATGCAGGAAAATTATTACCTAAGCAAGTAAAAATTTCATTGCCAGTATTTGCAGGTATCAATAAAACACAAGAAAATCCGGAGTTTGATCCATTTAATAAAGACATTTTGTATGCAGACAAAATAAAATCTGTTTCGGGTGCTATCAGAGATTCAATTAAAAGAGCCTCAATTGACGAAAGTACAATTAAGACCTTGAATTTCACCAATGTAAGGATCATGCCTGGTTCTAGAAATACGATGTTGAGCATTAGTAATTTAGATTTTAGTTATTCTTATTCCCAACTTCAACAAACTAGCCCTTTAATTGAATTGAATCAGATTATAAAGCATCGTGGTTCAATCGGCTATACGTTTAATAATAAAGGGAAAACGTATCAGCCATTTGCGAAATTAATTAAAACGAAGTCCACTTGGTTCTCTTTAATAAAAGATATTAATTTTTCTCCTACTCCAAGTCTAATTAGCTATCGGACCATATTTGATCGTCAATTTGGGGAGTATACCCCTCGGATAGTGAATTCATTTGATGGCACAACAGAAAAAGTGGAAACGACTTATGATAAATATTTTACCATGGGACGCATCTTTAATCTTCGTTGGCCTGTCACAAGATCAATGAGTTTAGATATGGTAGCAAATCTGAATTCAAGAATAGATGAGCCAGACGGACGTATTGATACAAAAGAGAAAAAAGATTCCTTAACAAGGATGTTGATTAGAGGGGGACGTAATACTTTGTACAATCAGCGTTTTACAATACGTTATGATTTACCAACTAGTAAATTTCCATTGACAGATTGGATATTGGCAAGTTATAATTTATCCACAAATTATAATTGGATAGGTGCAAGCAGATTGTATACATCACTTGGTAATACCATTGAGAATACCCTTTCGCATCAAGTGAACGCACAATTTAATTTAAATAGTTTTTACAATAAATCTAAATTCATTCGATCAGCATTATCTAATGCTACACCTACTCCAAGTCAATCCAATCCTTTAACGAATCAATTAGTCATTAAAAAGCAAGATGCATTAAATGGACTAACAGGCAAGGCAAGAGATTCTGCATTTAAAATATGGAAGGAGGCAAGGAAGCAGGAACGCATAGCCATGAGGGTGCTTAAAGCAAATGAAGTTTTAAATATACCTAAGCCAATTAAGTCTCTAGTTGGGTTATTGACAATGGTTCAAAATGCTAGTTTAGATTATGCAGAGAATTACAATAGTCGTTTACCAGGATTTATGTCTGGGGTAAAGTTTATAGATAAAGATTTTAATGGTCTTGCTCCTGGCTTTGACTATGCCATGGGTAAGCAGCCAGACAGTAATTGGCTGAATATGAAAGAACGAAATGGCTTACTCACTAAGGATGCAAATTTCAACATGTTATTCCGTCAAGGTTTTGACCAAAGATTGAGTGCAAGGGTCATGATTGAGCCAATTAAAAATTTGATCATAGACTTAAAGTTTGATAAAACATTTACAAAGGAATATTCTGAATTGTTTAAGGATACAACTGCAAACATGAATGGCTATCGATCACATAATAATCCATTGTCTGCAGGTGGATTCAATATTAGTTATGTTGCTTTAAGAACATTCTTTGACAATCATGATCCAAATATGATTTCTAAACAGTTTATTCAATTCCAAAAATATAGAACAACTATTTCTAATAGGGTAGCAACTTTGAATCCTTATTGGAATCAAAAAAATGATCCTAATGGTTATGCAATAGGATATGGCAAGTATGCTCAGGATGTATTGATTCCTTCATTTATTGCTGCTTACACTGGGAAGGATCCCGAAAAAGTTGCCTTGCTCAATCAAAACAATTCAAGTATACGTTCCAATCCATTCTCGGGTATGTTACCTATGCCAAACTGGAATTTATTGTACAATGGACTAGCGAATATACCTGGCCTGTCTAACATATTTTCCAATATCGCATTGACACATGGTTACAATGGAAGCTTATCCATGAATAGTTTTAATAGTTCGTTATTGTATGCGGATATCAATCGTTTAAGCGCGCCGTCTTTCTTGGATACAGTAAGTGGCAATTTTATTCCCTATTTTTTAATTCCAAATGTGACCATCAGTGAAAGGATGGAACCATTGATAGGATTGAATGTCACAACAATTTCACAATGGTCAATCCGTTTTGAATACAAAAAGAGTCGTCTATTGGCATTGAGCTTAGTAGATTATCAACTGAGTGAAAATAACAGTACGGAGTGGGTAATAGGAACAAGCTATCGTAAAAGAGGGTTGAAATTACCATTCAATATTCCAGGCTTGAATAATAATAAATTAGCCAATGACTTGACTTTTAGGTTGGATGTAGCGGTGCGTGATATCTATAATACCAATAGCAGATTGGATCAATCCAATGCCTATGGCACAGGTGGACAAAAGGAAATCACATTGCAGCCGTCTGTAGATTATGTATTGAATAGTAAGATCAATTTGAAATTCTTCTTTGATCAAAGAAGAGCTACTCCATATATTTCTTCCGCGCCTCCAATTACCAATACAAGGGCAGGGGTGAATATCCGTATTGCACTATAATCTAGAAATAAATAAATTTATTTCACAAAATCTAAGAAATAAATAAATTTATTTCACAAAATCTAAGATTTTGCGAATGCCCATTTGATCATTTCCTTCCAGGTGACTTTTTTACCATACATTAAAATGCCTGTTCTGTAAATCTTAGCACTTAGCCATGTAGTTAATAAGAATCCACCAATTAGTGTAACCATACTCAATGCCAGTTCCCAATAAGGTACAGTGGATGGCACGCCATAGGAAATTCTTGCCATCATCACCATTGGAGAACTAAATGGAATCACACTAGCCCAAAAAGCCATTGGTGTATTTGGATTTTGTATCACCACATTGGTAATAATATAAGAGAAGATAATTGGCATAGTAATAGGGAACATTAAACTTTGTGCATCCTGTGGGTCTTCGTTCACTACGCTACCAACTGCTGCAAACAAAGAAGCATAAAACAAGAAGCCACCTAAGAAATAAAATAAGAAACAACTAATAATCAACGGCCAATTGGTCGTCGCCAATACATTTTGGAAAGCGTATATATTCTTTGCCGATTCACTTGCCTGTGCCATTCCAGCTGCGCCCATCTGACCACCAGATTGTTGTAATTGTTGTACTTGACTTTGCATATCATCTGGCAATAAACCCATTCCAACGCCAGTCAGTGTGACCACCACGATGATCCACATTAAAAACTGAGTTAATCCAACTGCACCAATGCCAATAATTTTACCAAGCATCAATTCAAATGGTTTCACACTACTTACAATCACTTCGGCAATACGATTTGTTTTTTCTTCCATCACCCCACGCAATACCATGGTACCATATATAAACATGGTAATATAAATCAATAAGCCACTTGCATAACCGATGCCCATTGCTAGTGCTGCATTGCTTTCTTTACTTTTTTTACCCTCATCTTCATAAGCCTTTAATTCTGCTATTTGAGCAGATTGATGAATCGAATCCAGTATGCTTTGTTGGATACCCGCTTTTTCTAACATTCGGTCTTCAATCGCTGCATTAATTTTTCTACTAATAGTTTCTTGTAAATTGAAACCCATCGATTTTTTAGACCTTAAAATATAATCTGCTTTTTTATCTCCTTCAAATAATGGCATGAGTAAAATATCGGTGTAGCCTTTTGCTTGATAGTTACTTGTATCAACGTCATTTAAGAATTCAAATTTCAATTGATTGCTGTTTTTAAGTTTATCCTTAAAAAAGCCATTTGGATCCACCACTGCGATTTTACGTTCTTCGGTGCCTTTAAATGAAAAATAGGCAGATCCTACAATCAATCCTACCATTAATAAGGGTACTAAAAAAGTGACTAATAAAAAGCGTTTATTTTTTACCCTGCTGGTGTATTCTCTTTGTATGATGATCCAAATCTTATGCATAAAATATTTTTTGAGTATGAACTAGTTATTTTTTAGATAAACTAAGTGGATGGTTTTTAAATGTTTTGAAAAGCCCTTGCTTTTGCGTGGGTATCTTCTACTAATTGTATGAAAATATCGTTTAAGCTAGGCAGCACTTCATTGTAACTGACAATAGGAATATTTTGCTCAATCAAGTATTTTAAGACTTCATTGGACGCAACAGCATTGCTTAGTTTAACCAAAATTTTATTAGGATTCTTATCCGATTTATCTAGAACACTGAATAGGGCATTGTCTTTGATCAATTCTGGCTGACTGGTTTCAATGGCAAAAATGTATTCTTTATATTGTTGCTTGATATCAGCCACAGTACCATCTAAAATTTTCTTTCCTAAGTTTACAAGTACAATATGGTCGCAAATTTCTTCTACCTGTTCCATACGATGTGTACTAAATATAATGGTTGCCCCTTTTTTTGCTAAAGCATAAATTTCATCCTTAATTAAGTTGGCGTTCAATGGATCCAGTCCACTAAATGGTTCATCTAAAATAATTAATTTAGGCTCGTGCAATACGGTAATGACAAATTGTAATTTCTGGCTCATCCCTTTACTTAAATCTTCTACTTTTTTATTCCACCAGCTTTGCATTTCAAATTTCTCGAACCAGTATTTGATTTTTTCCATTGCATCTGCTTTGGATAATCCTCTTAGTTGCGCCAAGTACAATGCTTGTTCACCAATTTTCATTTTTTTATAGAGGCCACGTTCTTCGGGCATATAACCAATCTCACGAATATCTAATAATGGATCAAAATGTTTCCCATCTAATTGAATGGTACCGCCATCTGGGTAAAAGATGCCCGTGATCATTCTTAGTAAGGTTGTTTTACCTGCACCATTGGGTCCGAGTAGGCCAAAAATGCTGCCTTTTTGAATGTCGAAACTAATATCATCCACCGCTTTTTGATCGGCATAATGTTTCACCAAATGGGATAAACTTAATAATGGCTCCATGAAATTTAATTTGATATAAAATTACAATGATTTAAGTACTTCACAGGCCTCATTTATTACGAACGGGCAAAAGGGGGTCTTGAGCGAATATATGCTCGGGATATTGGGTTATATTTGTCAAAATATTTAGATTATGTACTCAAAAAAATCGTTCCTCAATGTTTTTTTATTGGTGGCCTTAGTAGGATTTTCAAGCTGGGGATTCTTAGTACACCGTTCCATCCATCAGATTGCTATCTATAATTTACCAGAACCAATGCGTAGCTTTTTCTATTCGGATATGGACAATTTAGTGGCAAATGCACCTCGTCCTGATATCAGAAGAAACAAGGATAAAACAGAAGACACAAAACACTTTATAGATTTAGAAGCTTATGGTCCAAATGCTGCAAATGAAATGCCATTTGAATGGGATGCTGCTGTAAAAAAATATGGTAAGGACAGTTTAATCAAATGGGGATGGGGTCCTTACAATGCGATGGTGCAGTTAGATAATTTAACTGCTGCATTTAAATCCAACAATAAAGACAGTATTTTATTTTATGCTGCTGACTTAGGGCATTATGTGGCAGATTTGCATGTGCCTTTGCATACCACCATGAATTATGATGGACAGTTGACAGGACAAAAAGGATTGCACTCTTTGTGGGAGACTTTTATTCCTGAAATTAATTTAGACCAGTTTATGTTGTACAATACGCATCAAGCAAAGTATGTGAAAAATCCTGCTCAAGCACTTTGGATAGATATTCGTAAAGCACATCTATTGGTACCACAAATGTTAGCGATCGAAACAGAAGTCACTAAGCAATTTACCCCTGAGACCAAGTATCGCAATCAAATGCGTTATGGCAAAGAAGTAAAATCATATACAAAACCATTTGCAGAAGCCTATGCAAAAGCTTTGGGCAATACGGTGAATGTTCAATTGATTGCATCTGCGAATATGATTGCCGATTTTTGGTTTACTGCTTGGGTGAATGCAGGTAAGCCTCAACTCAGTTTAACCAGAGATGCGAATGGAAATTTGGCTAAAGAATTGGCTTCTTTTAAACAAAATAAATTAATACAAGACGGATTGTTGATTAGTAAAAAAGACAATCCAGAAGATTAATAAAATATTTTTTATTTTAATTGCGCCGCAATGCTTTGTGCTAGTTTCTGGCCATCCATTGCGGCGCTTACGATTCCGCCTGCATAGCCCGCACCTTCGCCACATGGATATAAATTTTTAATTTGAGGATGCTGGCAACTAAATTCATCTCTAGGGATACGCACTGGCGAAGAGGTTCTACTTTCTGTTGCCACCACAATGGCATCGTTGGTATAATAGCCTTTCATCTTTTTACCAAATGCCATAAATCCATTTTGTAAAGTTTCATGGACAAATTTTGGTAACACATCACTCAAATCTGCCGAGTGTAAGCCTGGTAAATAACTTGCATCAGGTAAATCACTGGATAATTTATGGGTACAAAAATCTACCAGTCTTGCAGCAGGGGCCACTTGTAATCCGCCACCACTTTTAAATGCTTGATGTTCTACATATTGTTGAAACTCCAATAATAAAAGCGGATGATTTAAATCCACATCCTTCTTAGTAGCCTGCTTTAAAAATTGCGCTGCTGTAGGCAAATCTATTTGTACCACCATACCACTATTGGCGTATGGATTATTTCTTTTACTAGGACTCCATCCATTCACCACAATTTCTCCAGGTGCAGTGGCTGCAGGGGCAATGATCCCCCCTGGGCACATACAAAAACTAAATACCCCACGATCATTCACTTGCTCCACCAAGCTGTATGCTGCAGGAGGAAGGTTCGGATCTCTTGTCAAACAATGGTATTGAATCTGATCAATTATATTTTGAGGATGCTCCACGCGCACCCCTAAAGCAAAAGGTTTTGATTCAATCAGCACTTGCTTTTTATGAAACAGTTCAAAAATATCACGCGCCGAATGGCCTGTTGCTAATAAAATGGCTTCCACTTGATAATCGGAACCATCTGCACAATGAATGCAACGGATGCTGCCATTTTCAATATCAAAATCAACCAATTTTTTTTCAAACAATACCTGCCCACCAGCTGCTTCAATTTGGAGCCGCATGGCGGTGATAATTTGAGGTAGTTTATTGGTGCCAATATGTGGATGGGCTTGATACAAAACTGTTTCATCTGCACCAAACTGATAAAATAGGCGTAAGATTTTTTCGATACTGCCTCTTTTGTTGCTTCTAGTATATAATTTACCATCGCTATAAGTTCCTGCGCCTCCTTCACCATAGCAATAATTACTTTCAGGATCCACAATCCCTTCCTTATTCAATCTTGCTAAGTCCCTACGTCTAGAACGCACATCTTTACCCCTTTCTAAGACAATTGGTCTTAAGCCTAATTGAATACATTCTAGGGCTGCGAATAAGCCCGCAGGTCCAGCGCCAATAATATGGACTTCTTTCGCATTTTTTGGAAGGATAGGGAAAAGAAAGGGTTCGATGTCTCGATCGGAAACTGGTTCCTCTATAAAAACCTGAAGCGTTAAGTTCATCCATACCTGTTGACGGCTTCTAGCGTCAATGGATTGCTTCAAAATATGATAGCCATTGATCTGGCTAACTGAGCGACCGAGATCCTGTGCTATAGCCACTAATAAAACCGACGCATTGGCTGCGTCGGCTGGCGTTATTTTTAATTGTATCGTTGTTTGCATAGGGGTTAGGTGTTTATCCTAAAAAATGCTTGAGACTTAATATATGATATATGTCTATACTATTCTAGAAAGGCAAGTCGTCGCTGCCCTCAGCTGGATCCCCAGCAGGCATATCAAAATAGGCGCCAGCATCGGAAGGAGCCACATTGCCACCAAGGGCAACTGCTTCCATTCTCCATGCATCTAAATTGGTAATATAATTGTCTTTTCCATCCTTGTTCCACTTGGAACCCTTGATATTAAAGAGGACTTTCACCGTATCCCCGATATTGAATCGGTCAGGCATGGCAGTTCTGTCTTGAACACATTGAAATTTTACGTAATTCGTGATGGTTTTGCCATTGATGTCTTCTGACTTCTCAATCACAAATTCTCTTGTTTTAAACGTCTCTTTTCTTTGTATTGTCTCGTATTTGGCAATCAATTTGCCGACTAATTCGTAGCTCATGGTATGATTTATAGCTATAAAGGTAGTAATATTTGCTCATAACTGTTTGGGGCTGAATCAAAACAATTCCTGGCCAGGAGCGAAGCCCATATTTTGGGTTCTTTTTTGAAAAAAAATAAGTGGATAAAAGACCCATTGTTAAGAAAAAGTATCTACCTTGAACGCCTGACTGAGCGGATAGAAGACCCCAAGTATAGGCGTATTTGAGACATGTAAAAAAAACGGAAAAAAAAAGTTTTTTTTTCAACAGAAACATCTCATATTCGCATACCGGTTTACTAGAAATTAGTCTACGGAGAAATATTATTACTTATTCACGTTTAAAGGGTTAGATTTAAGAAATGACTAATAGTGCAGATTTAATTTGGGCAAATTGTTTAAAAATCATCAAGGATATTGTTGAATGGCAGCATTTTAAGACATGGTTCGAGCCTATACAACCAGTTGAATTGAAAGACCAGGTCTTAATGATCCAGGTGCCTAGCCAATTTTTTTACGAATACATCGAAGAACATTACGTTAACCTATTAGCAAAAACTTTAAAGCGTGAGCTTGGTAAGGATGCTAGATTAGAGTACCGTATCATGGTAGATAGTGGAGCCAATGGTTCTAAGAATAAAGGCTCAATGGATTTGCCAGCAAGTGGCATGAAAACATACAATAACAACGAGATGAATTTCCCGTTGGTGATTGATAGCCCAGTGAAGAATCCTTTTGTGATTCCAGGGTTAAAGAAAATGCAAATTGATCCTCAGTTAAACCATAATTATACATTTGATTCATTCATAGAGGGAGACTGTAATAGGGTTGCGCGCCGTGCTGGTAAAACAGTAGCTGAAAAGCCGGGTGCTAATTCATTCAACCCATTGGTGATTTATGGTGGGGTAGGATTGGGAAAAACACATTTGGCGCAAGCCATTGGAAACGATGTAAAACGCATCCATCCAAACAAAGTGGTTTTGTATGTTAGTTCTGAGAAATTCATCAATCAGTTCCAAGACCATAGTCGTAATAATGCCATCAACGATTTCATCCATTTTTATCAGTTAATAGATGTCTTGATCATCGACGATGTTCAGTTTTTTAACAGAGCAGAAAAATCTCAAGACGCATTCTTTGCCATCTTTAACCATTTACATCAAAGTGGAAAGCAGTTGGTATTGACGTCTGATAAAGCACCAAAAGATTTAGAAGGATTACAAGAGCGTTTATTAAGTCGTTTCCGTTGGGGTTTGAGTGCAGACATTCAAGTGCCAGACTACGAAACTAGAATAGAGATATTAGAGAAGAAGATGAAGGCGGATGGTTTAGATATGCCTAAGGAAGTAGTGAAGTACGTGGCATACAATATCAATACGAATGTAAGAGAATTAGAAGGTGCGTTGATTTCATTATTAGCACAGTCTTCTTTAAATAAAAAAGAAATTGACGTTGAATTAGCGAAGAAGGTATTACGCAACTTTGTGAAAACAAGTAGCAAAGAAATCACCATCGATGCCATCCAAAAAATGGTATGTGAATTCTTTGAAGTGCCTTACGATAAATTGTTACAAAAAACACGTAAGCGTGAGATTGTACAAGCACGTCAAATCACCATGTACCTTGCAAAAGCGTTCACAAAGAATTCATTAAAAACAATCGGAGAGCATTTTGGTGGCCGTGATCACACAACGGTGATCCACTCTTGCCAAACTGTGAAGGATTTAATGGATACAGACTCTATGTTTAGAGAGAATGTGATGGAGTTGACACAGAAAGTACAGCTGGCAGCTATGTAGTCTTAAAATCGACTGAACCTCCTGATAGATAAGCAAATAAGATATTGGTCCGGATTGAACTTAATTTAGTTTATTCCGGACTTTTTTTAGGAATTTAACTTACTAGTGCTTATTTTTGCACCCCTCGAAAGAGGTTTCGGAGGAGAGGTGGATGAGTGGCTGAAATCAGTAGTTTGCTAAACTGCCGTACGGGTTAAACTGTACCAAGGGTTCGAATCCCTTCCTCTCCGCTCTTAAGTTCTTATCTTGGATTTTATACCGGTTAACAATATTTACAATGCAAATTGTAATAGGAACGGGAAGTAGCGCAGGCCGGTAGCGCACTTGGTTTGGGACCAAGGGGTCGCAGGTTCGAATCCTGTCTTCCCGACCAAAAAAGAAAGCAATAGCCTCAACGAAAGTTGAGGCTTTGTTATGTCATGAATAAGCGATTCAAGCTCGCTTGAAATCGCGCATGAGTGAAATAACAAAAAGCCTAATGAATGAAATTCATTAGGCTTTTGA
>CAMBDE010000055.1 GCA_945865295.1 Chitinophaga pinensis
AATGTAAAACCAGATAGCGACGCAATTTTGACTTACTTAAATAAGTAGCTTACCCTAGGAAGTCCTATCTTCGCTGCATGTTATTGCGCGATATTATTGGTCAAGAAAAATTAAAGCATCAGTTAGTAGAGATGGTTCAACACCAAAGATTGAGCCATGCCCTATTATTTGTGGGACCAGAAGGATCTGGTGCATTGCCTTTGGCCATTGCATTTGCTCAATATTTAGTAAGCTCTCCTGCAACAACCAACCAAGTCTTGGACATGTTTGCAGATCCTGATGCACTTGCAAAACAAGTCCATACTTTCAACGAGCCAGATGCGATTGCAGACTTGCCTGCTTATCAGCGCGCGAATCAATTGATGCACCCCGATCTACACTTTTCTTTTCCAACTATTACAGAAAAACCTGGTCAAAAAAATATCAGTGCTAATTTTATAGAGCAGTGGAGGGAATTTGTTCAAGGCTATCCCTATGGAAATGTATTTGACTGGTTGCAATTCATCAAAGCAGAAAATAAGCAAGGCAATATTAGTGCAGACGAATGTGCTGAAATCATTAAAAAATTAAGTTTCAAAAGTTTTGAAAGTCCTTTCAAAGTGCTCGTGATGTGGATGCCAGAATATCTAGGCAAGGAAGGGAATAAATTATTAAAACTAATTGAAGAACCGCCAGCTGATACCATCTTTTTATTGGTGGCCAATTCCGAGGAACAGATTCTTCCAACCATCATTAGTCGATGTCAGTTTATCCGAGTGCCAAGATTAACCAATACAGACATTGCAGTTGCTTTGGAGCAAAGAGCGAAACTAAGTCCTGAAAAAGCACAACTCATTGCAGCCATGTCGGATGGCAATTACAGAGAAGCACTGCATTTAGTACAACATAGTGATAGCGATTTTTTAGATCAAATAAGGGACTGGCTCAATGCCATCCTTAAAAATGGCCCATTGTCCCAAATGAAATGGGTAGACGAAGTGAGTAAATTGGGCAGGGAGCAGCAAAAACAATTCCTAAAATATTTTAACCACTTGCTTGAGCAAAGCATCCGTATTAAAGTATTGGGTGCAGACCTGCCTTTAGACCCAGATTTAAAGGATTTTGCCCTCAGAATCAATAAAATTGCTGGAGTCGGTCAATTAGAGGCCATTATACAAGAATTGGACAAAGCAGTCTATTATATAGAGCGAAATGCCAATGCCAAGATGTTATTTATGGCAATGGGCATCAAGTTCTATCATATCATTCGCAACAAAACCTTAATTTTGACATAGACGCCAATCTAAGGAACAGGGATTTGAAGGGAATGGGTGTCGGGTATTTCAATTAATAACAGTTAGAATTTATATATATGGGATGTGGATCATGTGGCACGGGTACGCCCAATGGCTGCAAAAGTAATGGAGGCTGTAGTACAGGTGGATGTAATAGACTAAATGTACATGACTGGTTAAGAGACTTGCCTGTGGATGACACAGCGAGTCAATGTAGGGTAGTAGAAGTAAGCTTCAAACAAGGAAGCCGAAAAGATTTTTTTAGAAACCCTACTTTCCAAATTTTTGAAAAAGGAGATTATGTGACAATTGAAGGCGTAAATGGTTTTGACGTTGGAGAAGTTTCTTTGACTGGAGAACTAGTTCGTATGCAATTGAAAAAAAGCGGTACGGATGAATTTCATCCTGAAATCAAGAAAATCCTTAGGGCAAGTACAGATAAAGATATTGAGACCTTTAAAATAAGTAAAGGTAGAGAATCAGACATGTTGGCTAAAAGTAGGGCATATGCAAGAGATTTGAAATTACAGATGAAATTAAGTGAGATCGAATTGCAGGCGGATGGCAAAAAAGGTACTTTTTTCTACACAGCAGATGATCGTATTGACTTTAGAGAACTCATCCGAATTTTTGCAAATGAGTTTAAAGTAAAAGTCGAAATGCGCCAAATAGGTATTCGTCAAGAAGCCGCAAAAGTTGGAGGTATTGGAAGTTGTGGTCGTGAACTTTGTTGTAGTACTTGGTTACACGATTTCAAAAGTGTCAACACCACTGCTGCGCGTTATCAAAATTTATCCATCAACCAAACAAAGTTAAGTGGCCAATGTGGTCGTTTAAAATGTTGCTTGAATTTTGAATTAGATACTTATTTAGATGCATTGCAAGCCTTCCCTGATTACGCAGACAATTTACAAACTCAAATGGGGACTGCCTTTTTAATCAAGAAAGATATTTTCAAGAATTTAATGTGGTATACCCTTCCTAATAATACCAAGCATTTCCCATTAACGATTGAACGCGTTAAGGAAATTAAAAAACTGAATCAACAAGGTATTGCTGTAGAAGAATTAGAAGCGGTAGAAATCACAAGTAAGAATAAAGAAGTAGAGCCCGAATTTGTAGAGTTAGTAGGTCAGATAAGTTTACGTTCATTAGAAAAGAACGATCGACGCAGAAGAGATCAAGAAAGAAATTATAGAGCACCTCAGGGACAGAATCAAAATGGACCTCGTCCACAAGGACCGTATCAAAACGGACCAAACGGGCCTCGTCCTCAAGGGAATAGACCTCAGGGACAAAATCCAAACGGGCCCCGTCCTCAAGGGCCAAATCAAAACGGACCAAATGGGCCTCGACCTCAGGGACAAAATCCAAACGGGCCCCGTCCTCAAGGGCCAAACCAAAATGGACCGCGCCCAAATAATGATGCTCGACCTCAGGGACCAAGACCAGAAGGACCTAGATCCGAAGACGCTAACAACGCATAAAAAAAAGACCTCGAAACTTCGAGGTCTTTTTTTTAAACTACAATATTCAATTATTTTTTGGTTGATTTTTTTAATTTCACCAACACAATACCGTGTTTATACTTTGCTCCAAATTTCGCAATCGCATCAGGGCCTTTGTATACATCCATAGACGCAATCAATGCTGTATTGATTTTAACCACTTTAGCATAAGGTGTTTCCACGCCATCCACTAAATAAACTGGCAAAATAGGATCTGATTTTCCCGTAGGTGCCGTACTAGGTTTTTGTGCGACTACAATGAATGTGAGCATACTCAATAAAATTACACTGCTTATTTTTTTCATTTGATTCAATTTTTAATTTAGTACTATAATTTTTCAAGTTCTTGATTGGTAAATTCCATCAAATTTTTTACATACTCAGGAGAGAAATTGAATTCTAAGCCTGCAGTTTGATACAATTCTGGCAAGGTCTTTGTTCCACCCAAAGCTAAAGCATTCATGTAATTTTCTAATGCTTGTGTAGGATTTTTTTGATACTGCATCCACATACCTATCGCACCCAATTGTGCAATACCGTATTCGATATAATAAAATGGCACTTCAAATAAATGCAATTGTCTTTGCCATCCTATCGCTCTAAATTCTTTTAAACCAGACTGATTCAAGGTCTTGCATGAAAATTCTTTTACAATATTTTGCCACTCATTGGTTCTTTGCTCAATGGTATGTTCAGGATGTGTATACACCCAATGTTGAAATTTATCAATGATGGCAATCCAAGGGAAAATGGTGATGGTTCTTTCTAGTTGATGCTCAATCGCTCTTTTTAAATCTGCTTCTTTTTCAAAAAACGGCTGCCAGTGTTGCATGCTGAATAATTCCATGGACATACTTGCTACTTCGGCAATTTCCATTGGATACTCTTTAAATGCGCTCAATGACAATTGATGTGATAAAAAGGAATGCACCGCATGTCCACCTTCATGCACCATCGTGGTCACATCGCTCATTTGCCCAGCTGCATTCATGAATATAAATGGCGCACCTGATTCTGCTAAAGGACAATTGTATCCACCCGGCGCTTTGCCTTTTCTACTTTCAAGATCAAAATGTTTAAGCTCATTCATCTTTCTTAAGCAATCTGCAAAGAAAGGATCTACTTGTTCAAAGCAGGCCACAGATTTTTCATACAAATCTTTTCCGTCTGTAAATGGACGCAATGGTTTGGTACCAGCAGGCTCTGCTTCTAAGTCCCAAGGCTTAAGCATATCTACTCCTAACTTTTCTTTTTTACGCGTGTAAATTTTTTCGATTAGAGGCATCACGTGTAGCTTCACCGCTTCATGAAATTGAAAACAATCTTCTTTGGTATAATCAAAACGGCCTAATTCTGCAAACTTATAATCACGATAATTTTCAAAGCCCGCATTCAAAGCTACTTGGTGTCTTTTTTGTACTAAGCTTGTAAACAAGTCATGCATCACTTCTTGGTCTTGCAATCTTCTAGTTTGAATTTTTCGATACACTTCCTCTCTAAATGCGCGGTCTTCATTTTCTAAAAATTGTGCAGCTTGTTGTAAAGTATATTCCTTGCCGCCCACTTCGATGGTCATCTTGCCAGCAATCACACCATATTGTTGTTGTAAAACACTTAACTCGGCTTGAATCGGAATATTCTCTGTTCTAAACAACTCAATGCTTTTTTTGACTGACCTTAAATAAGTATGGTATTGAGCTTGATCTAACCCTGCAGTAAAAGGGGATTGAATTAATTTTTTATTCAATGCATCTGCATAGGGTTGCATATGAGGTTGGATTTCCATACAGAAAAAAGTAAACGCATCTTCTAAGCTTTTATCTGTGGTATCGCAGGTCATTTTTATTTGTCTCCAACAAGCATCTTCACTAATACAAGCTTCCAATTCACTCAAATCTGTCAACCATGCCTCTAAATCTTGTAAAGAAAGGATAGGTCGCTCTTTCAATTCCTGGAAAAAAGGCTCCAAGCTTGCCCAATCTGTCACTACGAAGTCGGCTGGAAGGTATTTATGGCTTAATTTCTGGATGTCGGCTGTTCTCTGCATAAGGTTCGTTATTAAGACGCAAATTTACTACTTTTACACACTTTAAAATAGTTAAATAAGTGGCTGAAACAATTCATTTACTACCAGATCATATTGCCAATCAAATTGCGGCAGGCGAAGTCATACAAAGACCAGCCAGTGCTGTCAAAGAATTATTGGAGAATGCGGTAGATGCTGAGGCCACTGAAATTCGACTGATCATTAACGAAGCAGGCAAGTCATTGATCCAAGTGATTGACAACGGCAAGGGCATGTCTGAAAAAGATGCTCAAAATGCATTTGCGAGGCATGCAACTAGTAAGATATCTGTGATCGAAGATTTATTTCAAATACGCACCATGGGATTCAGGGGCGAGGCATTGGCATCCATTGCCGCGGTGGCACAAGTGCATTTAAAAACTAAAAGACCAGAAGATGAAGTGGGTACAGAAGTCTCTATTGAAAATAGCAAAGTAATTTCAACCACTCCAGTTGCTACAGCTGTTGGCACGAGCATTAGTATGAAAAATTTATTTTTCAATGTGCCTGCCAGAAGAAATTTTTTGAAAAGCAATTCTGCGGAACTTAAACATATACTAGAAGAATTTACAAGGGTGGCATTGGCTTTCCCTGAGATATATTTTAATTTAAATAACAATGGTCAAGAAGTCTACCATTGGGATGGAGGGAGCTTTAAACAAAGGGCCATTCAAGTGCTAGGCAACAATTATCAAAGTAAATTGGTGACTGTTGGAGAACATACAGACTACTTAACCATTTCCGGTTTTGTTGGTAAGCCAGAGACTGCAAAAAAAACAAGAAGCGACCAATATTTTTTTGTCAATAGAAGATTCATTAAGAGTGCCTACTTGCACCACGCCATCGCCAATGCATTTGATGGTTTAATCGCAAAAGATAGTTTCCCTAGTTATATTTTATATATTGATGTAGATCCTTCCAAAGTAGACATCAATGTACATCCAACCAAACAAGAAATTAAATTCGAAGACGATAAGATCATCTATGCATTTGTTCAAGCGGCTGTCAAACATGCTTTGGCACAGTTTAGCATTGCACCTTCTTTGGATTTTTCTTTAGACGCCAATATTCAACAATTGGATGCCATTCAAAAACCTTTTTCGGAAAGTCAAGTTCAGGAAACTTCGAGAAAGTCATTGTATGAAGGTTTTACGCAAAAAAACCAAGCGCATTTAATCCCAAAAATAGGGCAATCAGGACAGCAGGATTGGAAAAATTTTTTTACTGAAATGCCTGCTGCGAATCAGGATTTTATTATAAAACCATCTTCGATGGGTTTATACAAAGAAGATGCATCTTTATCTGTTCCCGAAGACGCGTTTTTAATGCAGCTGCATCAAACCTATATCATTGCACCAACTAAGAGTGGATTGATTATTATCCATCAACAATTAGCACATGAAAGGGTCTTATACGAAAAGTATCAAAAAGCAAGTGCACAACCCCATGCCACGCAAAAAAGTTTATTCCCAGTGGTATTGGAACTAAGTGCTAGTGATGCTGTATTGCTCGAAGAGATGGTAGAAGATCTAGCCAATATTGGTTATGAAATAGAAGCCTTTGGCCAAAATAGTTTTATCATTCAAGGCATCCCAGCAGATGTACTTGCAGGTAACGAAAAAAACGCCATCGAACTTTTATTGGAACAATTCAAACATTTTAGTGCCGATTTAAAATTCAGTAAAAGAGAAAAATTAATTCGCTGTATGGCACGTCAAATGGCAATCAAAGCAGGTCAAAATTTAGGACAAAAGGAAATGCATAGCTTGATTGAATCACTAAGTGAATGTGATATTCCCAATAACACTGCTTCTGGAGCGCCTACCTTCATTGAATTCAATGAAGATTATTTAGATCGATTATTTAGTAAGTAAAAACAATTACATCCCCTTAGTCACCTTAGTTAAGTAAGTTTCAACCGCCCTTCTAACCTGCGTGCTTGTTGGGCTCATATGGTTGGCTACTAATACGGAAAAATATAATTTTTGTTGCTTCGGTGTATAGATGAATCCACTCAATGCTACTTGCCCTCCCAAAGTGCCTGTCTTAGCATACATGGTACCTGGAAAATTTTTATAGTAGGCCGAGATCGTGCCTTCTCCTCCCTTTTCAAAAATATTTTTAACACGAGTTTCTCCAAACTTAGCTTGCATCTGTTGTAAAATAGCAATATAATTTTCTGGCGTGTTTAAATTGTATCGACTTAATCCACTTCCATCTACCCAGCGCATACGCTGAGGTAAATTTGTAAACAATGTTTTAGAGACTGAATCTATCAATGCGGCATCATCCATTCTGCCCAATAATTTTTCACTTGCCATCAACATAATTTGATCTGCATAAAAATTATCACTTCGGAACATCATTATTTTTAGCAAGCTATCCGTTGGCACAGTTTTAATAGTTTTGAAACTATTTGTTGGACCTGAAATAGAGTTTTGAAAGCTAATTTTTTTGCCTAAGGTATCACTCAATAAGTCAACCGCTACTAACAATGGCGCGTATTGTTGGGTGAAGGGTACTTGAAAATATTTACTTTTATTGCTTTCGTTGGTGGTGTAAAAACGATTTCCAGATATATTTCTTGTCCAGTTTTTTTCTCCCACTTTATCTAAATCTACATTGTCTCTAAAAAAATAGAAAGGCTTAATGGAAGTAATTTTTTGATTGCTCTGGTAAAAATGTGCCACATTTCCATAGATTGGCATCCTGCTTCTTTCTGGTTGATAATCTTGGTCATAATCACTCCAGGACCAGCCTCTTCCAAATAATTCAAAATGATCTTGTTGATTGCCGACTAGTACAACTTGCTTTTTTGAATTTTTAATGAGCTCCACCACTGGTTGGTAACTAAATTCAGGGTGCATAAAACTAGGATCCCCCAATGGCATCAAAAATAAGGTGTCGGCGTTTTCTGCCATTTTCCATCCTGGTAAGGAATCTTCAAGAAACGCTAGCCCTAAATAAGTTGCTAATATTTTTGTATTACTTGCTGGTGTAAAAAAATGATCACTCTGGTATTTGGTCAGCCATTGTCCCTTTGTATCATTGTAAATAGCGATTCCAATATGCGCGCCTTTCACACCTTCAGCACTTAGTAATGTTTTTTGCGCTTGGCGCACTGAACAGGCGCTTAAAATCATGACTGTTGCTACTGCAATGAATAAAAATTTTAATAAATTTTCAAACTTAAATGGGTTTACTCTCTTTCTAATGCTCTTAGCCATCTTTCTGGGATTTCGTTATTAGAAGCTATTAAATAATCCTTGTAACTACAAGGCATCCATTCTCCACTGTGTAATTTCATCCACCATCTACCTGTGCTTTTACTTTGTAAAAATTGTGTATCAATATCTGAAAAAGCAATTTGAAATTCTTTAAAACGATCTAAGGCAGTCAATGGCGCTTCTTTTTTACCACGATGCACGCCATCTATAATATACCAAATCATTTGTGCCATCTGAATCGCTGTTAATCCATGGTGATCTAGTTCTGCCTGGTATCCAAATAAACCAATAGAACTTGTTTTCCAACTCATCCCTGCATATTGCATCAACACACAGGCTTCTTCTCCATTAAAACCATTTGATGTGATAATATTAGCAGGCGCTTGTGCATGTTGTATGGCACTTATATCAAAACTCATCATGTGACTATCTCTAATGACTGGCTCCATCTCTTCGATACTTTCGCGGACCACACCCAATCTAAAACAATCAAACCTCAACTTATCAATTGTTTCAAGCATATGCGGATGCATAAAATAACTTTGAAAACCAATATGTGCGTAATGATTTAAATGATTGGGTAAACCTGTAAATAATTCTTCTAAAAAATGATCCGATGGTAACCTAGCTTCTAAATCTAGATCGATTTTAGCATCTGCTACCACCGCATTCACTAAGGTAGGAATCGCAGTATAGGCATGGTATTGAGGCAGGGTAAGATCATGAGATCCACCCATAATAACTACTTTTTTATTTTGAAGGATCAATTCTGCAATCACTGTTCTTAAAGCAGCATAACTATCTTGAATAGTCTGCCCAATTTTTACATTTCCGATATCTGCAATCGTCACCTGCGCATGCCAATAATATAAATTGTACAGAGCCGCTCTAACCGCATTGGCTGCTTCAAAACCATTCAATGCAAATCCGGCCCCCCTGCACTCCCCTGCACCAATCAATACGATATCCGCATCCTTGATATCAGGCAGTTGATTTTCATAAGATTTAATATGCTTGCCAAGCTGGGTATCCCGATAACCTTCATCCTTTGACAAGAAAGACAGGTTAATAGGTTCTACAAAGTCTTGGATAGAGGACAATGACATGGGCTAA
Source organism: Chitinophaga pinensis (assembly GCA_945865295.1). Classification (GTDB taxonomy): domain Bacteria; phylum Bacteroidota; class Bacteroidia; order Chitinophagales; family Chitinophagaceae; genus Sediminibacterium; species Sediminibacterium pinensis_A. The sequence continues at coordinate 9,188 of CAMBDE010000055.1, forward strand.
AATTATCTATAAATAATAACGCAAATTTTGCCCAAAGATTGCGTTAAGGGGTATTAATCTTGGAATTTATAGCCTACCCCTCGCATGGAAATAAAGTGTTTTGGGTGCTTTGGGTCTATTTCGAAGTACTTTCTAAAATTAAGAATGAAATTATCAATGGTTCTGGTATTTGGAAAGACTTGGTAGCCCCAGACCAATTGCAGGATCTTTTCCCTTGTGACCACGTTATGTTTATGCTCAATGAGCAATTTTAACAATAACAATTCTCTTTTAGTAAGGGTGATTTTTTGGCCAGAAGCAAGCAACACCTCTGAAGCGTTGAAATCGATGCTATGCCCTTTAAATTGGTAGCTATCCATCTGCGGGGAAGCATTGGTTTGTTGCGCGTTTTTCTGAATCAGTTTGGATACCCTTAAAAGCAATTCTTCTAAATTAAATGGCTTAGTTAAATAGTCGTCCGCACCTAATTTTAATCCTTGCACCCTATTGGCACTTGTATTTTTTGCACTTAATATCAAAATAGGTGTTTGATTGTTATTCAATCGCATATGTTCTGTGATACTAAAGCCATCCAAAGAAGGCAACATAATATCCAAAATCAGAAGATCATAATGAGCGGATTGAATTTTCTTTAAAGCATCCCCACCATCAAATGCAGAATCCACCTCATATCCTTCCATTTCTAAATTCAGCTTCAAGGCCTCATGAAGATGTTCTTCGTCTTCCACCAATAAGATACTATGTTTTTGCATGATTAATCTGCCTTGAGTTGGACCACAAAAATACTTCCTTTGGGTTGATTTGGCTTGACGAAAATAGAACCATCGTGGAATTTGACAATTTTTTTACATAAATACAATCCCAGTCCAGTGCCCTTTGTCGTTCTGGTTTGCTCTGCACCCACTCTATAAAATTTATCAAATACTTTTGACCTTTCTTCTGGAACAATCCCAATGCCTTGGTCTTTGACTGTTAACTCAATGTCTGTTCCAACTACATGTAAGTCAATGAAAATAGGCGTCTCAGGAGCTGCATATTTATTGGCATTGTCCAACAAATTATTAATCATCAACTGCAATAACAATGATTCGCCTTGTAATTGTATAGCAGCATCAATTGAAGCAATGCATTGTCTATTGCTATATCTTTCTTCAAAAGATTGGATGCATTGGACTGCAATGCTCGAAAGATCCACTACTTGTTTGCTATTTTGATATTGTCCTGTTTCAAATTGGGATGCCAATAAAATATTATTACACAGTGCATCTAATCTTTTTGTTTCTTTAAGTGTATTCTGAATTAAATGTTGTTGTTGCTCTGGCTGTAAATCTCTTTTTATAATTGTCTCTAAATTTAATTGTGTGACTGCTATCGGTGTCTTGAGTTCATGTGTGACCGCCATCATAAAATTTTGTTGTAAAGTCGAGTATTTTAATTGCTTCAATAATGAACGATAAACATAAATAGCACCCAAAAGAAATAGCAATAAAAATGTCAAGCCTTCGCCAATATATTGTTTTGTTTTTCGAGTAGCAAAGTCCTCTATGCTTGCAATCTGCGCTTGATCGATTACACCTTTGGCAGTAAGGGTTTCAATTTTAGTTGCAGTCAGTAAATCATTTTGCTTTACAAGGGCCACATACCACCAAATAAACGCAGCAACCATGTAGGTAAGAAATAGCCAATAAATAATTCTAACCCATACTAATTTTGATATGGAAAAAGGCATATTCATTTTATAAACTAGCTTTTTCTATTCGTATGCCTGTAGATAAAATATTTTGTAGCGGATCCTCACGCATTGTATGCTTGATGGTAAACGAATGCATACCATACTTTAATTTAATTGGCTGTGAATACACTGGAATGCGTTGATCATAGATGTCATCCATTCCAGTGCCTAGCCAACCTTTTTGATCATTTGCCAAATTCAAATTGAATGTTGCCGTTTTCGCTTGCTCACTCGTACTACTATGACTTAGCTCGATCCAGATATTTTTATAATGATACGCATTATGATGTCTGATGACAAATATAATTTTATACAATTGATTGGTATCGGTGATATTGAACAAAAATTTTTCTGGCTTGGCACTATTCCATTGATGGTCTGGATGAATTATATTTTGTTCAGATAAGGGTATTGTTTGACAAGCAGCTAGGCTGATTAAAAAACAGATACCACATACTATACGATAATACTTCCCCATTTATAATACATTTAAGATTTGTTCTTTTGCTTTTTCTAATTCATCTTTCATGACAATGACTGCTTTTTGAATGTCTACATCATTGGCCTTAGACCCGGTGGTATTAATTTCTCTACCCATTTCTTGTAAAACAAAAGATAATTTTTTCCCTTTGTTTGGATCTTTTTCGGCAAGGATCGATTTAAAATAGGCGCAATGGTTTGTTAAACGAACACGCTCTTCTGAAATATCAATTTTTTCGATATAGTAAATCAATTCTTGTTCTAGACGATTGTTATCGTATTTATCTGGTCCAACATTTTGTTCTAATAATTTAATTAAGCCCTCTTTTATTTTGGTTCTTCTGTTTGGCTCAAGCACTGCAATCGCTGCCTGTTGCGCTTCAATCCCAGCAACGCGTTCTAACAAATCCAATTCAATTGACTTTCCTTCCTCTTTTCTGTGCAAATTTAGTAAGTCAATGGCTTGTTTTAATAAGCCAAAAATAGCATGCTTTTCGTCTTCAGCTAAATCTTCATTGGTAGAAGAAACCACATCTGGCATTTTCAACAGCGTACTTAAAATATTTTCCTTGCCAATGCCTAGTTCATCTGCTAATTCAACGATGGGCTGGTAATAAGATTTTGCCAATGCTTTGTTGATGTTGACTGGTTTTGAAGCACCATTGGATCTAACAAAAATGGAGCACTCAACGCTACCTCTAAATAAGTGTTCATTTAATGTATTTCTGATTTCAACTTCAATTGGTTTTAATAAGGAAGGAATGTTTAAACGAACGTCAAATTGCTTTCCGTTCAAAGACTTGACTTCCACTAAAAGTGTTTTGTCGTTAAATGTCATTTCTGCCCTTCCGTAACCTGTCATTGAATACAACATAAGTATACCATTATTTAGT
>CAMBDE010000056.1 GCA_945865295.1 Chitinophaga pinensis
ATAAGTTAATAAACCTTCTATCTCTAAACCATCGGCACCCTTCCATTTAATAATTTCGGTTCTACCTATTGGCAATGAAGTATTGTTTGCATTAATAGAAGTAATTTTTAGGGGAGCATACTCGTTTAATTTACTTACATATAACTCAGAAAACTGTGATGTGTTTTGTAAAGTGAATGACATATAAGTATGTGATGCATTTATTTTAGCAGCACCTATGTAATTTTTTTCACCCTTACTTAATTCAGTAATATTTTTCCCATCCACACTTAATGTATAAATACTAGTCATTGTTTTATTGGCTTCTGACCATAGAATATTTTTTCCATCTGCTGTCCAACCCAAAATACTTCCATCTTCATTCGGCGTTGCTTTTAATCGCCATGTTTTTCCATCTGCTACAGCATACATCTTTGCATGTTTTGCACCAGGCCAATCATTCGGGTTCTCAGTACAATAATAACTTATCAAAGTTCCGTCAGGACTAAACTGAGGAGCAGATTCACCAGCTGGTGTGTTGGCAATATTTTTAATCACGCCTGTTTCAATATTGATTAATGCTATATCGCTATAAGTATTATCATTGGCTTTTGTAGACTTTCCATAACTGTATACAATACTTGTCCCATCTACATTCCAATCAAATGAATACACTGAAATATTTTCTTTCGTTAATAATTTTTGCATATATTTTTGAGATGAATCTTTATGATGGATCCAATATACTTGCAATCTATTTTGTTTGAATTCTGCCTCATATATGTACCAATCATTTTTTGCTTTTTTATTTTTTTCTTCTTTATCGGTTGTAGCATCTGCTACAATAATAGCAATTTTATTGCCATCATTACTCCATTCAAATTCGCTCACTCCGCCCTTAGACTCTGTTATTTTTTCGGCTTCGCCACCTGCTATAGGAAGTATATATACATTATTTTTTCCTTCACGCGAAGAAGTAAAGGCTATTGATTTATTATCAGGACTCCATTTTGGGTTTGAATTATTTTTATCGCCCGTGGTTAATTGTTTAGCATTAGAGCCATCAATAGCACTTATCCATATTTGATTGACATATTCGCTTCTATCCTCTGTCATCATAGCTTCTCTAATCGTATATACTACCTTAGTTCCATCGGGGGATACCTGAGCACTACTTATATTTTTAATTTTTAATACTTGTTCTGGACTCCAATTTTTTTGTGCAAGTAAAAAAAAGGGTAATAGGAAGACAAATAAGAGTAATTGATACTTTTTCATAAGGTATGTTTTGGTTAAAAATTAGCTACTTCAATTTAAATCATTTTGGTGGTTTATGCTTGCAAAAAGTTCCATTGATTTGTATCACTCTTTTCCGAATTATTAAACGCAATGATGAATGTTCATCAAAAACCCCACATTTCCCCTTTCTGCGCTAGTTTCAATTTAACAAGTATAAACTTGGTCAAGAAGCAATAAACGCCTATCTTTGCCGTCCAAACATCGCGAGGTAGAGCAGCGGTAGCTCGTCGGGCTCATAACGATTAGTAATAGATAAAAAGGTTGAAATTAAAATATTGAAAATGAACCACTTGGATAATCACCAAGTGGTTTTTTTGTGTCTGCGCTAGATTTCTGCGCTAGATTTTTAACCGAAAATCCTTACATCTAATGCTGCTTTTTCAACAGCAGACAGAATGGTTGGGTCAAGGTAATGGTCATTCAAAATCTTGGTTCCAGCGTGGGATGTGATTTTACCTGTGTCTTTACCTAATACCTGATTAGTCCAAGAGATATAGGTCTTTCTTAAATGCTTTAATGTAATCTCTCCATTTACGCCTGCAGCTTTCTTATAGTGGGTGAATGCTTTGGTTATCTTTTCCATCATCGTAGTCGTGCTGTATTCTTCGGTTGGGTCAATAATGCGTTCATTAGAGTGTTTTTTCTGTTCCATACCCATATCCATTAGCACCTTTTCAAGGTCGGCACCAATGGGGATGTATTTTACATATTCCTTGTCTGTTTTTTGAATTCTGGTTGCTTTTAAGTTCCCAATCATAAAGAATTTGGTGCCATTTTTTAGAGTGAATATATCACTCCATCTTAATTTGATTATCTCCTCTCTGCGACCGCCAGCTAGTAGAAATAACCTGAACGCATCCTTCATCCAAGTATGGTATAAATTAATTTTCTTGCCATTATTTTGAACTAAAATAGGGTAGCACGTATCCACTGCATTCAGAATAGCGTCAAAATCATCCTTGTTTATAGTTTTTATTATCTTTTTATGCACTGGCAAACTTGGACACCCCTTGAAGTAGTTCTTTATAACTATGTCTTCTTTGTCTATAAGGAAATCAAAAAAGGTTTTAAGAGATTGAATGATGTTATTTATAGATTTATTGCTTTGATATTTTCCCTTCATCTTCCCAAAAAAGTAAGATACATCCTCACGATTGATTTGAGCCGGTTTAATCCAATCTATTTTCCTATTTTCTCTTACGCTATCGTGGAACTGAACTAAAAATCCAATGGTCTCCTTAATATACTTTGGTGTTAGGCTCTTGTTGTATTGCAGATAACCGGTATCTCCATTGAGATACATTTGATATTTTACTATCCCCGTTGCAAGGTCATAATCATTACCAACTATACTAGCCGGTGTATGGTTCGGTTGTTGTTCCAATCCCTTTTTGAAATTGATAGCCTCTATAACTGCATCATCATACTCGGCGGCTACAAGGATTTTACTTTTATGCTTCCCTGTAATAGGGTCAATGTGATTTACTCTGTAATTTTGGTGATCATAATGCTTGCATCCTGTATTGTGTTGTCTGCACTTTCTGCACCAAATTTTAATGCCGTCTCTGTTTTTGCGTAGTTTTAATTTGCTCATTTGTATAATCGTTTTAAGAGTTCTTCTTGTTGTTTATTTTTAGGTTTTATTCTTGTAGAAGGTGCAGTAGATTGTTCGTTATCCATTTCAATTAGGAATAGATCACATAGTTGCTTATTCCCTTCGCAAAGGATTTTAAGTTTATCTTTCCATAAGTTTGGATACCTCTTTTTGCAGTCAATTATTAATGGTTTGAGATACTGCATTTGAACCTCTAACTGAAATACATAGTAGTGCTTATCTTTATAGATTTTTACATCATTATCGTTCAGCCAATCTTCTATACTATCTCGGTCTTTTTTTCTGATGATTGCACCAGCTTCCATTATTGATATTCTTGTAAGGTCTTTCATCTTATTTTTATTTGATTATCCGTACCGCCAAATTCACAAATACATTTCAAACTGCCGCCTTAAGTTTATTCAACCTTACTTATGCAGTAGATGACCGAAGTATTGTGCTCTTCAGTTTCTTCTTCAAGATTGTGAATAATGTAAGAGCCAGAAGTGGCTGTTAAAAAATACGAGCAATCGTTCGTATCTTCAGAAGTGTTTGAAGATATGTGGTTCAGGCTTTCACTGAAATTGTCTAGAATTGCTTCTGCAAATTCTCCAAGTAATGATCGATTTTCTTCTTCGTAGTTCCAAATATTATCAAAGGCATCCATTATGATGTCCTTTTCTTTCGGATAACAATCACCAAAGTTAATTCTGCAGCCATACTTGACTAATTTTAGGCCTAATGGTTTTCTAATTTTTTTCATAATATTTTTTTATTGTATTAAAATATAATATCAAAAAGCAGCAATAAAAAATCACTTACCGTTGATGTAAAAAATAGTGATAAATAAAAATTATAACTGAAATTTATTTTACTAGCAAGTGTATGCTTGTTCCACGAGGAGCATATTTTATCTAAGCACTTGGAATAGGGAAGGAGGATGGCAGGTAGGGTTGTTTAGTTAGACGTATCCCGCAATACCCCCCTGAGTGCCCCTAAATTCCTTAAGTAGGTCAGATTTGTTTGCGAAATTTTTTCCAAAATTTTCGATAAAATGACAATTTATTGAGAATAGGAAAATAAAAATCGCAGAAAAATTCATTAGAAACTTTGAACCCCTGGTAATATTAGATGTAAACACTCCATTAATATTTTTTAGATACTTTTCATCAGTATTGATAGGTTCAATTTTAGCCCATTGTTTTTCAAAATCTTGTATTTGAGGATTTGGATCAATCTGGGACGCTTTAATCTTACAGCCTGCTAATATTCCAGTCAACTCATTAAGTCGTCTTAAAACGAATGCATTTAACATTCTGACATAAGCATTGGTTGTAAACACGCCATCGTGAATGGTAAACATCGGAGCATCTGGATACAACGAATTGAATTCCCGACAAATTACTCCAAGTAACAAGTAACTTTCGGAACGCTGCAACAGATATGAAAAGCGCTGCTTCCCTATTAACTTGTGAATCTGATTAATCCATTTCTCCACTCCGGGGAATACAGACTTAAAGATCTGAATCTGTTGGTTGTTGGATCTGTGGTTTTGGTTATCATCAAATAAGACATACATCATTGTGTTCTTAAGTTTCTCCCTATCCTTCAAAATAGCTGGTGCATTGGTATAGGTGTAATACTTGTCTAATACGTGTGAATAGAAATCCAAATAAAATGGGGATTGGGTATATCTGTGTATACTATCTAATTCTGTAATAGTAAAAAATTCACACCACATAAATGAAGAAGAGTTACTTATATTAATAGAATAGGAATTAGTAGTATAACCAGTATGACTAGTATAATATTGAATACCTACATTACTACTATAAGTAATACTAGTGCCTATACTATCCACTATACTACCAGTATCTACTAATTCCTTATATAGTTCAGAAAAGATGCTCTTAAGGTTATAACCTTCTTTTATTTCTTGATAGAATCTACTTTGCATAACAGATGACAGGATATAGGGATGGCTAGAAGATATATCCACGCATTCGAGTGGCAGGCCATTACATAACAGGAATGGTCTTAGCACCTTTGGTAAGTTAGTGATAGATGAATTCAGTCTATGATTCCTTTCTGACACCTTTCTCCATACTTCGCCGCTCTCAATCTGTTGAATATAATACAGCCACCTTCCAATTAGGTTATGAATTAGACGTATTTGATATACATTATGGTTTTGTACCTTTTGTAACAATTGCAGGCCAAAATTATTTACGTACTCATAAACCGTGGGATCAAAAGTCAGCGTATTACGTTCAAATTGAAGCAGCAGAAATGAGTAGTCAGGTTTTGTAACCATTGATTGAGATTTTGTGCCATTTTTCTCAATTAGCTTTGATAACTTTTTTGGCAAGGACTTAAAGACGACATCACCTGTATTGTATTTTGGTGTAATTCTATAACCCTGACAGAAGCCACTGCTATTCTTGCCTTTTGGATTGTGCCACGAATTATCAACTTCTATGATAGGGTTATTAGGGTTTAGGAGTAATTTACGAATGAAGTAAAAATCCTTGTTCCCTAGTGTTTTTTTGATTTCAGATGAACAAAGGTTATGAAAACCGTCGTTTTTCTCATTTAAATGGTAGTTGTCGTTTGTGTCGGTTATAAGGGATAAGAAGTAATAAATTTTATACTTCAGGTTCTTTGCTCGAGTTGGCGATGCATCTAGCGCATCAATTAACTCTGCAACTTTTATTGATGAGTTTATTCTAATCTTCATCAACAAATAATTCAAAATTACCTTCGATTAGATCAAATAATTCAATTTCGAATGGTTGAACCGCTAATTCATTTAAAAAAATCATCTTTTCAAAGAAAAATTCATAGCTACCTCCTGTTTCGTGTATTGAATAATCTTCTTTAAGGTGTGTTAAAGTAATATCCATTATTTTATTACAAAAAGAGCTCTGCCAATCATACTTATAGTAGTAGTTTTCATCATATTTTTCGGCAAAATAATTAATAAACCATTTCTTAAACATAATGATAGATGCCTCACTTTTTTCGCTTATCCAATATTTTAATAAGCAAATGCTGGTGTCTAATTTATCAAGAATTTTTTGATAATATAATTCATCTAATTCGTAATCCGAATACTGCTCTTCAATTTCTAAATCTTCCAATAGTGGACATTTATTTTCTTCTAAAGAATTAATGCATTGGTCTAACAATAATTCTTCCTCTGCAAGCATTTGGGCCTGAAAACATAGCTCTAAATAATAATGGTAGTCAAAATCTGCAAATCCGATTGAAGTCATCCCGTTGGACAAGTAATAATTACGCTGACTATCATCCATCATTTTTGAATAATAGAAAATATTGCCATTAAAATCTAGAAAAAATATTGTTTCATAATGTTGATCTTCTGAGGTTAAATTGTAAATTTTTTCTAGTAAATCTAAGCCTTCAGATGTATATAAGTTTATAAAAAGGCTTTGTTCTTTATTTAGCTCTTCTGGCTGCGCTAATTCGCGCTCAATTTTAAGTTGATTAGTCATTAGGTTTGACATTTTTAAAATAGTTTATATCTGTTATTATTTTTCAAGTTTGTTTATGCGCATAAACCTTCTTGATTTTAAAATATAGAAAAAAGAAATTATAAATAAAAATTACTGCAAAAATTGTCGTAAATATTTAATTGAATTACTGACTTCCCACAATTCCAATAAAAGAATAAATGTTTTGTTTTTGATATTAATATCGTGGGTTTATTCACTTAAAACATACATCTAAATGATAAAAAAATACTTTTAGAATTCATACCTTTTGTGAAGTAGTCAACGCTTTCCTGGATATTTATAATAAAGAAATACAGAATGAAATTAACGACACTTGTAAATGAAACACCGAGAAAAAGGATCAAATTATTGATTACTGAGCAGCAGCTAAAAAACCTTGCTGGATTGATAATTCGAGAACAAGAAAATGGTACTATAAAGAAAACCCATTTAATTAAAACTAATTCTAATGCACAGAAAAACAAATAGACAAAAAGTTAGACAACAGGATAAAGCAGTTTTCATATTAGATGCAAACTCGCAGAATAGAAATACTCCAAAAGCAGAAGCAACATATAGCTTTGTAAGAAGTATGGTTGATATGATGCTTCGAAAAAGTGGTGTTGCTACTAATGAGGTTTTTGTAGGTGGAAGGAAAAGAGACCTATGTATGTGGATTTCAGGGATATTGGAGTTTTATCAATACAGCGAGATTAATATACAGGACAACACCCATTTATTTGACCTTGATCCTGATTTTGATGTGCCAAACAAGTTTCGCTAGGATCAGAGTTTAAATCCTTTTGCGCAATATCAACAAATCCAATCCATTGTGCATTGCCACTAAATATTTTGAGCTGATCGCTATGCAGAATTTGCTTCGCATTACTCAAACGAGGTTTCATATTTAGACAATGTCCCTTAATATAATTAAGAGACATACATCTAGTTGATATTCAACATTAGTCTGGTTTTAGCGCAATTTTATGACCAAAAGTGAGGTAAAAAGCTGGTTTTGAGACTTTGCGGCTCTACATTAGCTAAAACACATTTTATGACCACCACTATTGAAAAAACCAGTGATTATTTAACCACTGACGAGTTAAAACGATTAAATAGATATTTCCAGAAGGAGCATAACTACCAAATGGCGCTATTAATTGAGTTTGGCTTTAGGACACTGCTTCGTTATTCTGATATATCTAGGTTTACTTGGATTGATGTATTAAATAAAGATGAACTAGTCCTGAATGAAAAGAAAACGGGTAAGAAACGTAGCATTAAAGTTGGCGCCGTATTAAAAGCACTACTACTTGAATATTATGAATTATTACTACAGCCAGAGATGGAAAGCACCATCTTCAATTACTCCCTCCGCCACACTAATAGGTTGCTTCAATTCGGTGCAAGGTTTGTTGGTATCCGAAAAAAACGTGTTTCTACGCACTCGTTAAGAAAATCAGGAGCTAGGTTCTTGTATGATGAGAATCACAGGTCAGAGGATGTATTTTTGAAAATTTCAATGATTTTGAATCACTCAAGCACTCAAGTTTCAAGGCGCTATTTAGGAATAACCAGGGAGGAATTATCGAACGTCTTTAATGGATTTGACTTTGTATTATAAAATCTATTCTCGCAAGATGAATAATGAACTTTCATTCAAAGTTGCTTCATTTGTTTTCATCTTAAAATCTTGCCAATTATCACTCGTAAATTTTAATTTAACATATTATTTAAATCAATGTAACTTTTTCCCAATACTTTCGTTTCACATTTAAATATTCTTAATGAAATATGTTGCTTTTGTCTTACTTACACTTGTAAGTTTTAATGTTTCTGCGCAAGGGTTTATCCTAAAAGGTACGGTTAGGGATACTGTTGATAAGAAGGTGTTAAAAAATGCTTCCATTGTTTTGTTGAATTTAAAAGACTCTGTTTTATACAAAACGACTAGAACCCAAGATGATGGCCATTTTGACTTAAGTGAAGTCAATAAAGGAAGTTATATTTTAATGATTTCATATCCGCAGTATGCCGATTATTTAGAAAAAATTGAATTAAATGAGTCAGTTGATTTGAAAATCATCCCGCTGAATACAAAAGTGCATTTACTTAAAGAAGTAATCATTAAAAATACCGTTTCAGCTATACGTGTTAAAGGAGATACAACAGAATATAAGGCGGATAGTTTCAGGGTCACTCCAAATGCAGATGTGCAAGAGTTGCTTAAAAAAATGCCAGGTTTTCAGGTAAATTCAAAAGGAGAAATTACTACGCAGGGTGAAAAAGTGAATAAAGTTCTTGTGGACGGAGAAGAGTTTTTTAGTGATGATCCAGCTGTTGTCACAAAAAATTTGAGAGCTGATGCGGTAGATAAAGTGCAGGTATTTGATAAGAAATCTGATCAGGCGACTTTTACAGGGATTGATGATGGTCAAACAAGTAAAACTATTAATCTTCAATTAAAAGAGGATAAGAAAAATGGCCATTATGGTAAGTTCGAACTTGGTTCAAATTTAGATACCTATAAGAATGGAAAAGCATTAATCAATGCATTTAAAGGAAAGAAGAAATTTGCAGGTTATCTCACCACTGACAATACAAAGTTTGAAGGGTTAAATTGGGAAGAACAAAGGAATTACTCTGATGGAGGTAATTCAGTCACTACAATAGGAGATGACGGCAGTATGAGTATCTTCTTCTCTAGTGGTGGTGATGATTTTGACGAACAGATTGGTTTGCCTAATCAACAAAGTGGAGGATTGGTACTTGCTAATAAATGGGGCAATACATCAACCAATAATACTGGTCAGTATCAAAGATTACAATCTGATGCTAAAGGAACTAGTTATACGAAGACAATTCTGTCTAACTCGATTTTAAATAATAACACTACTAATGACCAAGTACTTGATAAAAGAAAGTATCGCTTCAATACAATTAATGAGTGGGGAACAGATAGTACAGGGTTATTTAAAATAATCTTTAAAGCGGCAAACACATTAAAAGATGCCAATGCAGATTATTCTGGATTAACAACAAATGAGTTTGGAACAAAAATCAATCAGACTGAAAGGCAGACCAGTTTATCTGAGGATGATAAACTAATTGTCTCAAATTTAAGTTACAGGAAGAAGTTCGCTAAAAAAGGCAGAACAATTTCCGTGCTTTCTGATTTGAATTTTAACGATAAAGAACAAGATGCAACTTTGATTTCTGAAAATAGTTTTTTTGATGCAGCAAATTCACCCACTTTTGTAGAGAAGGTGGATCAAATCAAAGCCAATCAACAAACTACTTCATCTATCGCGTCTAATTTGGTATACACAGAACCATTGAGTGAAAAATCATTTTTGATTTTTAAGTATGGTCTGACTGTAGCTAAAAATGATGCTGAAAGAGTGACTTCAAATAATAATGGTGCAATTGTTGACTCATTGAGTAATCATTTTGTGTTTAATACAGTTAATAATAGTGGGTCACTTAGTTACCGTTATGTAGCAAAGAAAGTAAATTTTATTATTGGATCAGGAGTGGGTACAGCAAACTATCAGTTAAACGATTTGGAATTGGGCGCCAACAGAGCAATCAATTTTACAAATTTTATACCTAGTGCTTCTTTAAATTTTAATCCTAAACAACAAAGAAAAGTCAGGTTTAATTACAATGGTAATACCACAAACCCTACACTTCAGCAGATTCAACCAATTATTGACAATTCGGATCCTTTAAATATAGCAGTGGGTAATGCTGATTTGCAACAAGGGTTTTCAAATAAGTTCTCGTTTAATGCAAGTGACTATAAAGTACTAAAAAGTAGATCTATTAGTTTGAATGCAAACTATACCGCTACGAACAATGCAATAACCAATAGCAGTAAAGTGGATGCCAATGGACGTACAATACGTAAATACGTTAATGTGTATGGGAGTTTTAACTACAATATCAATATTGGCTACGGATTAGATATCTATAATGGTGTTAATCTTGGGTTACGCACGGGTAAAAACTTTAGTCGTTATATCAATTTCGTGAACGATGTTAAAAACATTAATGACAATAATGGAACAGAGTATACTTTAAATTTGAATTATTGGAGCGATACTTGGTTTAATTTCTATTGGCAAATATCGGCAACCAATAATCAATCTACGTCTAGCATTAGAGCCAATATCACTACAAACTTTTGGTCTTATTCTAGTTATGGCAATTTTAACTTCAACTTCAAGAAAGCTAAAACCTATATTTCCATTGAGAATGATATTAATGTCTATCAAAAATCAGCTGCTTTCCCTGATCAAAGAAATATCTATTTAGTAAGTCCTTCAATTCGTAAAGTAATTGGTAAAAAAGATCAGTTTGAGTTAAAATTATTTGCATTTGATATTTTCAATCAAAATAATTATGTAAGAAGAAATATATCAAGCAATTTTATTTCAGAGACAACTAATAATGGTATCAGACGTTATTTCTTACTTGGTTTTGTATATAATTTCTCTAAAAATAGCAAACCTCCGAGTTTCGATTAATCATTAACTATCATTCTTATAAAATTACAATATGCATCGTTTTATTTTATTTTCCTTTTTATTTCTTACCCAAACCATTAATGCACAGCAATTTATTAGTGCTGGTAAATTGACTTTTGAACGAAAAGTTGCACAGATTACATTGATGGAAAGTTTGTTTGAAAATGAAGGAGAAGATAATATCTGGATTTCTGAAATGAAGAAGGCCTTCCCAAAAATTGTGACTGATTATTATACTTTAGAATTTAATAATAATAGTACCCTTTTTAAAGTAGAGAAAGAAAACCTAGACAACAAGTATATGTTAGATGGATTAAAGACATCAGATCAGAATTACGTTTACCAAGATTTTAATCAAGGTTTAACGACACTTACAAAGTCAATATTTGAAAATCAATACATAGTTAAGGATAGTATTAAGCAATTTAAATGGAAAATCACAGGTGAAGTGAGAGATATTGCAGGTTTTGAATGTAAAAAAGCCTTAGCTAAAATCAATGACTCGGTCGTAGTTGTTGCTTTTTATACAGATCAGATTTTAGTGAAAGGGGGGCCAGAAAATTTCAATGGGTTACCGGGGATGATATTAGGATTGGCAGTTCCAAGACTGGCACTAACTTTATTTGCTACTAAACTTGAGTTGGTTAGTCCATCTTTGACCCCAAAATTGCCAACGAAGCCCAAATATGTAAAATATAGTCAGATTACACAAGATGTTGAAAAAGGATTAAAAACTTGGGGTAAGGAAGGTAAGGCGATTGCCTGGTTAGTTAATTTGTAAAACATAGCCTGATTTGTTGGTTTATCTTAAGTCTAGCATCCTAGGGTACTCAATTATATTTCATTTACCTGCGTAAGATATAGCCCACTGAAATCTTTTAAATCATTTTTAACCGTGTTAATTATTGCGCTAACTAATCCCTCAAAAACCCCAAATAATCCTGTTCTGCGCTAGTTTCAATTTAACTAGTATAAACTTGGTCAAGAAGCAATAAACGCCTATCTTTGCCGTCCAAACATCGCGAGGTAGAGCAGCGGTAGCTCGTCGGGCTCATAACCCGAAGGTCGGAGGTTCGATCCCTTCCCTCGCAACATCTAATCCCGCTCCCGATTCCTA
>CAMBDE010000057.1 GCA_945865295.1 Chitinophaga pinensis
ACAGCAGCTGAAGTTTCAAATGTGGTGAATGCAACTGGTACAACAATGGTGGTGATTAATTCGGTTTGTGGATGTGCTGCTGGAGCTTGTAGACCAGGTGTTTTAATGGCTGTAGCAAACGCAACAAAAAAACCAGATCATATCACAACAGCATTTGCAGGTTTCGATATCGAGGCAGTCAATCAAGTAAGAGCATTACATATGCCTTATCCACCTTCTTCACCAGCTATTGCTTTGTTTAAAGACGGCAAATTGGTGAGCATGGTAGAAAGACATCAGATTGAAGGAAGCCCTGCTCAAGTGATCGCACAACACTTAATTTCATTGTTCAACGAACATTGCAATTAGAAATATATTGAACGTTTTTTGTTTTTAGATGGGTTAGTAATTACGGCCGCACTTTCTAGTGTGGCCATTTTTTTTGCTAATAATCACTTACTTTGCAGTACTTAAATAAGACTATGTATCCTAACTTATATTATCTAATCAAAGACCTACTAGGAATTGAATTCAATGCTTTAAAATTGGTTAATTCATTTGGTTTTTTTGTGGCAATGGCATTTGTTTCCTCTGGTTATGTATTATATCATGAGTTAAAAAGAAAATCTGCTCTAGGGGAGTTTACTTATACCGAAGAAAAGGAAATTATTGGCGCACCGGCAACCACTGGCGATTTATTAAGTGCTGGATTTTTTGGATTTTTATTTGGCTACAAATTAGTAGGTGCATTTATCATTGCAGAGGCTTTAAACAATCCTCAAGCTTTTATTTTATCCTTAGATGGTAGTATGGGTGCGGGTATTTTAGTAGCTGCCATCATGGTCTATTTAAAGTGGAAAGAAAAGGATAAAGTAAAATTGACAAAGCCTGAAACCCGCACTGTACAAGTGTGGCCGCAGGATAGAGTAGGTGATATTGTTTTGAAAGCTGCATTATGGGGATTTCTAGGTGCAAAGATTTTTCATAATTTAGAAAACCTAGAGGAGTTCAGTAAAGATCCAATTGGTTCACTCATTTCTTTTAGTGGATTAACCTTTTTTGGCGGATTAATTTTAGCAACTATTGGCATCATTTATTATTTAAAAAAGCAAAAAATTTCGGTCATACATTTTGCAGACGCCATGGCGCCCACCATGTTATTTGCGTATGCGGCTGGCAGAATTGGGTGTCAAATTAGTGGAGACGGTGATTGGGGTATCGTGAATACCCATCCAAAACCATTTGGATGGATTCCAGATTGGGCATGGGCCTATCAATACCCTCATAATGTAGTGAACGAAGGGGTAGCGATCCCTGGATGCGTTGGGGCATATTGTAATCAATTGCCATTGCCAGTTTATCCAACCGCATTGTATGAAATCATTGCCATGTTCATCTTATTTGCCATCATGTGGAGCTTCCGTAAGAAAGTAACTCAGCCAGGTATACTAACGGGCATTTATTTAATTTTTGCTGGTGGGGAAAGGTTTTTTATAGAAAAGATTAGGGTGAACAATAAATATGATTTTTTACCATTTCAACCAACGCAAGCCGAATTGATTTCCGTAATTTTAATATTAGTTGGTGGGATATTTATTGTTAAATCAAGAACTTGGTTCCCAATAAAAAAAGCCTAATCCCAATATTTTTAAATACAATTCTTTTTTATTCATTTTTAAATTTTCATTATGCCATCATTTGATATCGCAAGTTCAGTAGACGTTCAAATATTAGACAACGCTGTAAATGTGGTGAAAAAAGAAATCACCAATCGATTTGATTTTAAAGGAATTCATGTAGTGATTGATTTAAATAAAAAAGACTTCATGCTTAAATTAGAGTCTGATTCTGAGATGAAACTCCAACAAATTGTGGATGTGCTTTTAAGTAGATCCATCAAACAGGGTATTGACGCCAATGCATTTGACTTGTCCAAAACCGCTCAACCTAGTGGAAAGACCTTTAAACAAGACGTACCGGTAAGAAATGGCTTAAAGCAAGAAGATGCTAAAAAAATAGTTAAGTACATCAAAGACAAGGGTTTAAAGGTGCAAACCGCAATAATGGACGATATTATTAGATGTACAGGTAAGAAAATCGATGATTTACAGGAAGTTATAGCAGCTTGTAGGACCGAAAATTTCGGAGTTCCGCTACAATACATCAATATGAAGTCCTAATAATTTCCATACAATATCCAAATTCAGGGACTTTCCAGCCAAAAGTTTGGTTAAAAAGGCATTTTAGCCTACTTTTGCAACCTATTTTATAATTGTCACGGCAAAAACCGTGCAGCCTTAAACATCATAATATGAAACAAGGTATCCATCCAGAAGCGTATCGTTTCGTTGTCTTCAAAGACATGAGTAACCAAACTTCTTTTTTAGGTAAATCTAGTGCAAACACTAAGGAAACAATCGTATGGGAAGACGGTAAAGAGTATCCAGTAATCAAAGTGGAGATCTCAAACACATCTCATCCTTTTTACACAGGTAAGAACATGTTAGTAGATACTGCTGGTCGTATCGATAAGTTCAACAAGCGTTACGCAAAAGCAAAATAAATTAAAGCATTTAATTTTCATCAACCCTTTCCAATATTAGTCGGAAAGGGTTTTTTGTATCAGGATACAATTTGCCCATCTTTCCTATTCAATACTTACCTTTGCCTAAGGAATTACTAAAAAAATAGACTATGCAGAAATTAGATATATTAGCCTTTGGCGCACACCCAGATGATGTGGAATTAGGATGTGGCGGTACTTTGTTAGCTGCTGTCGCTGAAGGAAAAAAAGTAGGCATCATTGATCTCACAAAAGGAGAACTTGGAACAAGAGGTACGGTTGCTGATAGATCAAAGGAAGCATTGTTAGCAGGTGAAATCATAGGTGCGACTATTAGAGAAAATCTTGGCATGCAAGATGGTTTTTTTGTAAATGATCAAGCGCATCAAATAGCTGTGATTGAAATGATAAGAAAATACCAACCCGATATTATTTTATGCAACGCCCCAGAAGATCGTCATCCAGATCATGGTAGAGCTGCTAAGTTAGTGGCAGATGCTGCTTTTTTAGCTGGATTGGTTAAAGTTCAAACAACACATAATGGCGTTACACAAAGTGCATGGAGACCAACACATGTGTTTCATTATATTCAATCCAGAAATTTACAACCTAATTTTGTAATGGATATAAGTGCCCATATGGATAAAAAGATGGAATCTATTTTGGCCTATACTTCTCAGTTTTACAATCCAAATTCTAATGAGCCGAATACTTTTATTTCTAGTGATTCTTTTTTAGCATTCATTAAAGGACGTGCTAAAGAATTTGGACAACAAATTGGAGTGCAGTATGCAGAAGGATTTATTTCAGAGAAAATGATTGGGATACAAAGTTTTGATGGATTGATTCAAAAGACGACTTAAAAGATTTTTTAAAAAGAAGCAATATGGCAATCGTAAAAGTTGGTTTAATACAAATGTCTTGTACTGCAGAGGTACAAGCGAATAAAGCAAAAGCAATTGTAAAAATTAAAGATGCAGCAAAGCAAGGTGCTCAAATTGTTTGCTTGCAAGAATTGTATACTTCACTCTATTTCTGTGATGTAGAAGCCTATGAAAATTTTAAATTAGCTGAACCAATTCCTGGTCAAACAACAGACGAATTAGCTATTTTGGCAAAGGATTTAAACATCGTGATTATTGCTTCATTATTTGAGAAGAGGGCAGAAGGCCTGTATCATAATACCACTGCGGTATTGGATGCGGACGGAACCTATTTAGGGAAGTATCGTAAAATGCATATTCCGGATGATCCAGCTTATTATGAAAAATTTTATTTCACGCCTGGTGATTTAGGGTATAAGGTTTTCAAAACTAAATTTGCTACCATTGGTGTTTTGATCTGTTGGGATCAGTGGTATCCAGAAGCTGCAAGAATTACAAGTTTAATGGGTGCAGAAATGTTATTTTACCCAACAGCAATTGGTTGGGCAACAGCACAAGACGAAGCTACCAATACAGAACAATACAATGCATGGCAAACTATTCAAAGAAGTCATGCGGTGGCTAACGGTGTTCCTGTAATCAGTGTGAATCGTGTTGGATTAGAGCAAAATGGTTTAATGCAATTTTGGGGTGGTAGTTTTGTAAGTAATCCATTTGGAACTTTATTGTATAAAGCGTCTCATGATCAAGAAGAAATTGCAGTGGTGGATATTGACACCGAAAAATCGGATAGTTATAGAACCCATTGGCCTTTTTTACGTGATCGCCGAATCGATTCTTACCAACCCATCACTGAAAGATATATTGACGATGAGCAATAAAATGCATCAAAATATACAAGAAGCAATATTGGAAGGGGCAACACCAAAAGCATTGGGATATAATTTCCCTGCTGAGTTTGGAAAGCAAGATGCCACTTGGTTAAGTTGGCCACATAAGGAAGCTAGCTGGCCAGGAAAAATAGATAGTATTTACCCATCTTATATTGAATTCATTAAAATTTTAACCTTGTCACAAAAGGTTTGTATCAATGTGGTGGATGATGCGATGCAAGCAAATGCAACTAGAATGATGCAGGCTTTACAAGTAGATTTATCGAAGGTTCAATTTTTTATTCATCCAACAAATGATGCTTGGTGTAGAGATCATGGGCCAAGTTTTTTAATTGGCAATCATCCAGCTGCGCCTAAAGCAATTGTAGATTGGAATATCAATGCATGGGGTGGAAAATATCCTCCTTATGATTTAGATGATGTGATTCCAACAAGAATTGCTGAGGCATTGAAGCTCCCTGTATTTTATCCAAATATCATCATGGAAGGCGGGTCTGTAGATTTTAACGGGGCCGGAACGGTCATGACTTCTAAATGTTGTTTATTGAATGAAAATAGAAATCCGCATTTGAATCAAGCACAAATTGAACAATACTTATGTGATTATTATGGTGTAGAACAAGTGTTATGGGTTTCTGAAGGTATTGTGGGGGATGACACTGATGGACATATTGACGATACGGTTCGTTTTGTAAATGAAGATACGGTTGTGACTGTAGTAGATTCCAATAAGGATTCAGAAAATTATGCGTTGTTGCAAGACAATTTAAAAGAGTTACAACAAATGCGTTTGATCAACGGTAAACAATTGAATATTGTTGAATTACCTATGCCTGCAGATGTGATTTACGAAGACCAATTCCTGCCGGCCTCTTATGCCAACTTTTATATTAGCAATGCACATGTGGTGGTTCCAACTTTTCGTTGTGATAGGGATGATAAAGCAATGCGCATTATTCAGGATTGTTTTCCAACAAGAACGGTTGTTGGTATTGATTCAACCGATATTATTTGGGGATTAGGAAGTTTCCATTGTTTGAGTCAACAAGAACCATCCGTTTTTTAGGTTTTTTTTCATAAAATTACCATCAAAATTTTGCTTGCTAACAATTGTTAGTGTAATTTTGAACAAATATTTTTACCATGGATTTAAGTTTATCAGAGGAGCAGTTAATGATTCAAAAAGCGGCTCGTGAATTTGCTCAACAACAATGTTTACCTGGTGTAATTGAAAGAGATGAACACCAAAAAGTACCTAAAGAACAATTATTACAATTAGCTGATCTAGGATTTATGGGGATCATGACAGCTACAGAATATGGTGGTGCAGGAATGGATACCATTAGTTATGTATTAGCAATAGAAGAAATCAGTAAAGTAGATTCAAGTGTGAGTGTATGTGTGAGTGTGAACAATAGTTTAGTTTGTTGGGGTTTAGAACAATATGGCAATGAAGCTCAAAAACAAAAATATTTAACGCCCTTGGCACAAGGAAAAAAAGATGGGGAATTGTATGTAGGCGCTTTTTTATTAAGTGAACCAGAGGCGGGTAGTGATGCAACACACCAACATACAAGTGCTGTTGATAAAGGGGATCATTATGTATTGAATGGCGTAAAAAACTGGATTACCAATGGCTCTACTGCATCTGTCTACTTAGTGATGGCGCAAACAGATGCCTCAAAGGGATCAAGAGGGATCAATGCATTTATTGTTGAAAAAAATACCCCAGGAATCACTGTAGGCCCTAAAGAAAATAAAATGGGGATTCGTGGAAGTGATACACATTCAATCTCTTTCATGGATGTCATTGTACCAAAAGAAAATAGAATAGGTGAAGATGGTTTTGGTTTCAATTTTGCAATGAAAACTTTAAATGGTGGTCGAATAGGTATTGCAGCGCAAGCATTAGGTATTGCAAGTGGCGCATATGAATTGGCTTTGGCTTATAGTAAAGAAAGAAAATCTTTTGGCAAACCAATACATGAACACCAAGCAATCCAATTTAAATTAGCAGAAATGGCCACTCGCATTGAGACAGCAAGATTATTATGTTATAAAGCGGCTTGGGAAAAAGACAATCATATGGATTATGTAATGAGTGCAGCTATGGCAAAATTACATGCAAGTGATACGGCCATGTGGGTGACTATAGAAGCTGTTCAAGTGCATGGGGGATATGGATTTGTGAAAGAATTTCATGTGGAGCGCTTAATGCGTGATGCAAAAATCACACAAATTTATGAAGGCACTTCAGAGATTCAGAAAATGGTGATTGGACGATCTATCACTAAATAATAGATTGCCTGTATGCTCATAATGGATTGCTTATTTGGGTTGTTCTAATTACCTTTGTACCCTATGCCAGTCAATATTTCAGCCTATCAAGCTATTCAAGCTACTTTAACAGATCAACAAGTTACACTTGTAGCGGTTAGCAAGACCAAGCCTCAAGAGGAGCTCATGGAATTATATGCATTAGGTCATCGTGCTTTTGGCGAGAACTATGTGCAAGAGTTGGTTGATAAAGAAGCTTCTTTACCAAAGGATATTCAATGGCATTTTATTGGGCATCTACAATCTAATAAAGTGAAATATATTGCTCCATTTGTGTATATGATTCATGGAGTTGATTCAGAGAAATTATTACAAGAAATCAATAAGCAAGCCATTAAGCAAAATCGTATCATTGATTGTTTATTACAAATTCATATTGCGACAGAGGAAACAAAATTTGGTTTTGATGGACCTGCATTGCACGAATTATTAATGAGTGGAAGGTTAGCCGGTTATACCAATATTCGAATTAGAGGTTTAATGGGGATGGCTAGCTTTTCTAAGGACCAAGCATTATTGATTCAGGAGTTCACGACATTAAAAATGTTTTTTGATAAAGCCCAACCAGCTTTCCCTGATGGAACATTTAATACCCTTAGTATGGGTATGAGTTCAGATTATGCTTTAGCCATTACTAAAGGAAGTACAATGGTAAGAATTGGAAGCTTATTATTTGGTGCAAGAAATTATCCTGCAAAAAATTAAATATTAAATAGAAAGACGAACTATTAAAAAAAGAGGCTCAATTGAGCCTCTTTTTTTAATCTGAAATAGGATAGTAAAATAGTTAACTTAATATTCTAAATAAATTATTTAGTTTTTGAATGATCAAAAACTAATTGACAAAAAGCTTTCACACCCACAATAAATCCAGACTCATCTAAATAAAAATCTGGTGTATGATGCGGGCCTGCCTTACTTGGATCGGTTCCCTTTGGCAATGCACCTAAATTAAAAAAGAAGCTTGGCGCTTTTTCACCAAAGAAAGAAAAATCTTCTGCTCCAGTGATCCAAGTAGATTCTGATACATTGTCTGCACCAGCTGCTTTAATTAATGCAGGTAATGTTTTCTTAACCAAATTAGGATCATTAAATGTTACCAATGTTTTTGTATCAATGGTTACATCTGCAGTTGCACCAGAACTTGCTGCAATTGTTTTTACAGTATGCTTTATACGCTCATGCACATCTTTCTGCATTTTACTATCGAGTGTTCTAATGGTACCAGTCATTTCTGCAGTTTCTGGAATGATATTAGAACGAACACCACTGTTGATGGTACCCACAGTAATCACTACTGGGGCAGTTGTTAAATTCATTTGTCTAGAAACGATATGTTGTAAGCCTTCCACAATTTGCGCAGAAGCTGCAATTGGATCTACGCCACCCCAAGGTTGTGAACCATGACTACCTCTACCGTTCACTTTAATCGTAAACCAATCTGAGGATGCCATGAATGCACCTGATTTGTATTTTAAAGTGCCCACTGGAGTCTCTGAACTAATATGGATACCAAATACTGCATCTACTTTTGGATTGTCTAATGCACCTTCTTTTATCATTAAAGGAGCACCACCTTCTTCTGTTCCAGGAGCACCCTCCTCGGCTGGTTGAAATAAGAATACAACAGTACCAGGAAGGTCTTTCTGCATGGCATGTAATACCTTAGCAGTTGCCATTAAGATAGAAGTATGTGAGTCATGACCGCAAGCGTGCATCACTGGTACTTTATTACCATTATATTCAGTTGTTACTTTAGATGCAAAGGGTAGACTGTTTCTTTCATACACTGGCAATGCATCTATGTCTGCTCTTAATGCAATGACTGCACCTGGCTTACCACCTTTTAAGACTGCTACAACGCCCGTTTTAGCAACAGGGTAGCGTACTTCAACACCAGGTAAAGTTTTTAAGAAATCAGCTATGTATTTTCCAGTATTGTATTCTCTATTGGATAATTCTGGATTTTGGTGAAAATGTCTTCTCCATTGAATTAACTCAGGCTCCACTTTTTCTAGTAGTTGGGCATAATTTTTAGGAAGTTCTTGTGCCATTGAATTGCTTGCAATCAATAAGCTCATTATGAATAAAAGTTTACGCATTTGTTAAGGTTTGATGATATAAGTTAGATGATAAATATAAGTAGCATGATCAGAAGATTTTATAAAAAGACATTAAAAGGATAATAATTAAGTTATAATTTTTTAAGCTTGATATTCTCCAAATAAATTTCTTAGTGTATCTGATATTTCCCCCAATGTGCAATTCGCTTCTACAGCAGCAATCACTGGTGGCATGATATTTTGTCCAGCGTTGACTGCATCCGTAATTGCTGCCAAGCAGTTTACTGCAAGCACATTGTCACGATGCGCTTTTAATGCTTTAATTTTTTCAATTTGAGCTTGTTGAATACTTGCGTCTATTTTGAAAACAGGGATCTTGTTATTTTCATCTGAAATAAATTCATTGACACCTACAATGATCTTATCTTTTGATTCAATATCTTTTTGGTACTTGTAGGCACTATCACTAATCTTTTGCTGCATCCATCCAGATTCAATTGCAGCTACAGATCCACCCATTGCATCAATTTGCTGAATCAATTCAAGTGCTTTGGTTTCGACTTCTGCAGTTAAATTTTCTACAAAATAACTTCCTGCTAATGGGTCTGCGGTTTCAGGAATACCACTCTCAAACGCCACAATTTGTTGTGTTCTTAAAGCAATTGTAGCAGCTTGTTCCGTAGGTAAGCCTAATGCTTCGTCAAATCCGTTGGTATGCAAACTCTGAGTACCACCCATGACAGCTGCAATGGTTTGAATGGTGACTCTTGTAATATTGTTTAGTGGTTGCTGCGCTGTTAGAGTGGCTCCACCTGTTTGTGTATGAAAACGTAACATCATTGCTTTTTCATCTGTGGCGCCTAAGTCCTTCATCATCTTTGCCCAAATAGTTCTTGCAGCTCTAAACTTAGCTACTTCTTCAAATAAGTTATTGTGCGCGTTAAAGAAAAAGGAAAGTCTTTTTCCAAACACATTGATATCTAATCCTTTTGCTAAAGCAGCTTCCACATAAGCTTTACCGTTGCTTAAGGTAAATGCAATTTCCTGCACAGCGGTACTTCCTGCTTCACGAATATGGTATCCAGAAATAGAAATACTATTCCATTTTGGCAAGTTGGAACTGCACCATTCAAAAATATCTGTAATGATGCGCATGGAATGTCTCGGCGGATAGATATAAGTGCCTCTTGCTGCGTATTCTTTTAAGATATCATTTTGGATGGTTCCTGAAAGTTGTTTTAAATCGATCCCTCTTTTTTTGGCGACCGCCACATAAAGTGCTAACAGAATAAATGAAGTGGCGTTGATGGTCATGGAAGTGCTGATTTTATCCAAGGGAATACCATCAAATAAAACTTCCATATCTTCTATAGAACAAATAGAAACACCCACTTTACCAACTTCTCCGTCTGCCAAAGTATGGTCTGCATCATAACCAATTTGAGTTGGAAGGTCAAAAGCAACACTTAGGCCCATAACTCCTTGGGATAATAAATAGTGATATCGTTGATTGCTTTCCTGCGCTGTGGAAAAACCAGCATACTGACGCATTGTCCATAATTTCCCACGATACATATCCTTTTGCACCCCTCTAATATAAGGGTAGCTGCCTGGATCCGGAATTGCTTTTGCTGCATCTGGAAGATCCGTTGGGGTGTAGACCTGTTGAATCTCTATCCCACTGTCCGTATGCTTCTTGTTTGATTCCATAGTACAAATTACGAATATTTGCTTGTTTTTAAGCGCAATAATTTTCCTTTTTCGATAAATATGGATCCATACAATCCCCTTATAAGTGTTAATTTTGTATAAATTATGTAGTTTGAATTTTTCGAGTTACACAATACCTTAAATTAATTATTTATGTCTACAAAAACCGATACAGCGGCAACACCAGTCAGTTTTACTGCAGGTGCAATTCAAGAAATTGAGCGTTTAATGCATGCGCCTGATTTTGACCAACAACAAAGGTTAAGAGTGGGGGTAAAAGGTGGTGGATGCAGTGGGATGACTTATGTATTAGGTTTTGATGTCACCACTGATAAAGACCTTTTATTTTCAATTGAGGGTATCCCTTGTTGCATAGAAACATCGCATCAGATTTATTTATATGGGATGCAGATAGATTGGCAGGGAGGATTGAATAGCCGTGGATTTACATTTATCAATCCTAATGCTTCGAGTACTTGTGGATGCGGAACATCGTTCGCGGTATAAATTTTTAGAAATAATATATCATTTTCGCTCTCATTATTAGCACAAAAAAGCCCCTCGAATTTCGAGGGGCTTTTTTAATATTCAATCAAACTAGGCTATGCATTGTCAGCACTATGTTTTTTTGCTTTTGGTTCTGTACCCAATGGCTTGTTCTTAGCAAAGTCTACTAAGACCGGAGCAGCTACAAAGATAGAAGAGTAAGTACCTGTAATTACACCAATCAACATGGCGAATGCAAAACCTCTTGTTACTTCACCACCAAAGATGAATAAGATTAAGATGGTTAAGAATACTGTCAATGAAGTCATCACTGTTCTTGATAATGTTTGGTTGATTGCTTTGTTAATGATGGTTGCATTGTCTTGACCTTTCATTAAATGACTGTCCTCACGGATACGGTCATATACAATCACTGTATCATTCATAGAGAAACCAATAACAGTTAGGATGGCAGCAATAAAGTGCTGGTCAATCTCTAATGGGAATGGAACCACTTCTCTTAAGAAACTAAATACAATCAATGTCACAAATACATCGTGTAACAATGAGAAGATGGTACCTAAAGAATATCTCCAATCACGGAAACGAATAAAGATGTACAAACAAATTGCAATCAAGGCAAAAAGAGTTGCTTTAGTTGCACCTGCTTTTAAGTCATCAGAGATAGAAGGCAAAACTTTTTGTTGTTGTTGCTTGTACTGCTCGTCAAATTCTTTATAGGTAGTTCCAGCTGGTAATTGCTTAGATAAACCTTTAAATAATAAGGACTCCACTTCTTGATCTATATTATTACCTTGATCTTTGATTTTATAAGAAGTCGTGATATTGATTTGGTTTTTAGTATCTACCGTTTTAATGATAGGTGCTTCACCAAATACTGCTTTCAAATCGTTTCTTACTTCTTCAATATTCACAGTCTTATCAAACTTCACAGTGAAGCTACGTCCACCAGC
>CAMBDE010000058.1 GCA_945865295.1 Chitinophaga pinensis
GAATTCATGAATAAATTGGGCATTTTTTTGCAAAATTGCTTTTCCCTTCCTACATTTGCCGCGGAGAGATGGCAGAGTGGTCGATTGCGATAGTCTTGAAAACTATTGACTGTTACAGGTCCGGGGGTTCGAATCCCTCTCTCTCCGCCAAACGAATTCAAAACCACGTCATTACGTGGTTTTTTTGTGCCAATTATCGAGCCAAGCTTGCTTGAGCGAAGATGATGGTCACAAAAAACAGCGGCGAAGCCGCAGGTTTTGAATCCGTTTTTGAGCCCCCAAAAGGATGCCGGAGTGCAACGACGGCCATCCTTTAAATAGGTATAACAAAAAAGACCACCAATTAGGCAACCTTTAGAATATCTATAAATTTTAAGAACTATTACTGCACTCCAACTCCGGAGAAACTCACTGTCTTAACTAAATTATCGCTTAAAAAGATCGTTGCAGTTTTTGAAAAATTACCCATCGAAGATCCATTAAAACCTAAAGTAACAGTTGTTTTTTGACCAGGAGCAATTAATGCATTGGCTTGAAATTTTGGTGTAGTACAACCGCAACTTACTTGTACATTGTTTAAAGTAACTGGATCAGCACTAATATTCTCTATAGTAACAACAAATTCGGTAGGCTTACCGTAAGGGATATTACCCATATTGTAATTATCGTTGGTAAACTTCAATACCTTATTGATATCTTTTTGAACTTGTGTAGTAGTTGGAACTGTTTGAGCAAAAATTGGCACAAAAGCAAACAACATAATGATGATTAAAAGTGTTTTTTTCATTTTACGATTATTAGAATTTTATCTAAATTAAACATAATTTGTATATTTTCAATATAAAAATTAAAGGTAACAGTTTTAAAAGATTGATTTAAAAGCACTTAGCATATTAATGATATAATAATATTTATAAAAACAAATGCTAATAAAATGTTCTAATTTGTATTCCATTAAAACCTAAGTTAAACGTAGAGTATGTTTACGCTTACAGAAAATGTTAAAGACGGAATACTAGAAATTCAATTTTCTGGTCAAGAAACCAATAGCAAATTTTATCAAATTATTTGCAGTCAAGGTCATGTCTTTCAACAAGGAAAAATTACTGGACAAACACAAAGAACTTGTTTATACGTAGGTGATTTAAAAAGAGGAGTTTATACTTTTAAGTTAGATGAAGTGAATTTCAAAGAATTCAATATTCTCTAATTTATTTTAAGCTAGTCCAGTTTCACTTTCATAATTAATTTTCTAATTCTTCCTTCCCCTATCATGGGCGCATGCACATCATTTGGGAAATAGATTCCAAACTGACCAGGATGCAATTTGAAAAAATGATCTGGTGCATCTTCAAAAAATAAAACATCTTTTTCTTTATCGTATGTGCCTCTTGGTTCAACACAGGTTGTTCTAGATTTCCATCCCACCGTTTCTACTCCGTTAAAACAAACTTGAATATCTATATACGTATTATGGCATTCAAAATTGGCGCAGGATTCCATCATTGGCAAAGCATCCTCGTCTGCAATAATGGCAATGATATTTTTTCCATCAATCTCTTTTTTGCCAACAGGCATCTTATCGAAACTGGTATTTAAGATATAGTCAAAAGCTACAGCAAATCGAGGATGTACCACTACATAGTTGTTTAATTCTGAGAGTTCGTCAAGTATCATATAATTACTTCTTTTGATTATTACTTTTTATCACATTTTTATTCTTACCCATTCCTATTTTAGGAACTTCTACCTCCTCAATCTTTTCTACCACTAATAAATCTTCTACATCTATATTCATTGGCAACTGACCCACTTTCACAATCGCCCGCTTCCCTTTAAATCCAATGACTTCGCCCACTTGATAATTCTTTTTCAACTTCACAGTGGAACCTACCACGATTGGTGCAGCAGATTCCTTGTATTGCTTATCCACTTTCTTAGCCAATTTATTAATCACTATGGCATCGTTCTTTTTAAATAGCAAATTGTACAAGGTCTTCATCACTTCCTCTTTCTTATCCGACTTCTTATAGTCCAAAGCAATTTGCTTTAAATTGCGCTCCATCTCTTTTAAATAACTGAACTTTTCCTCGGCTATCCTATTCTGTTCTCTTAAAAGTTCTATCTGTTGTAAATGCTTTTCTTTATCTAATGTTTTATTCAACTCTAACTTAAGCGCATCATTCTCCTTAATTAATTTATGCAGTTCCTTTCGCTCCTTCTGCACCAATTGTAAATCTTGTTCTGTTCGATTCAATAATTTATCCAACTCAAAATGATGGGTGTCTACTAATTTCCTAGCTCGATTGATTAAATGTTTGGGTAAACCTATTCTTTCTGCAATGGCAAAAGTATAAGAGCTTCCTGGCTTGCCAATCACCAATTGATACAGGGGTTCTAATTTTACTTCATCAAATTGCATCGCACCATTTACAATTCCTTTGTTATGGTTGGCCATCACTTTCAAATTCAAATAATGTGTGGTTACGATTCCCTGCGCATGTTTATGTGATAATTCCTCTAAAATGACTTCAGCAAATGCACCGCCTAAATGCGGATCAGATCCACTTCCTAACTCATCTATAAAAAACAGAGTCTTTCCATTCGCATTTTCTATAAAGTACTTCATATGCGTCAAATGACTGCTATAGGTACTTAATTCAAATGCTAAATTTTGTGTATCGCCTAATTGAATGAACAATTGCTTGTAGATACCCATTTGTGAATCGGGATGCACCGGCACCAATAAACCAGACTGCAACATCACTTGATTCAATCCAAGGGTTTTCATAGACACTGTCTTTCCCCCTGCATTGGGTCCACTAATAATTAAAATTCTTGCCTCGTCATCCAATTCTAAATTAACAGGGATTGTTTTTTTTCCAGACGCTTTATTATACATGTACAATAAAGGATGATAAGCATTAATTAAATGGGATGTGGCTTTGTTTTCGACCACTGGTAAATGCGCATTCATATCAATCGCCAACAAGGCCTTGGCTTTGATAAAGTCATACAACCCTATCATTTGCAAATAACCCATCAATAAACTGGAGTATGGTGATAATTGTGCCGTCAATTGCCTTAAGACCCTTTGCACCTCCTTGGTTTCATCCTGTTCTAAACTAAATAATTCATTATTGAGTTCAATGGTTTCTTCAGGTTCTATGAAAGCTGTTTTTCGGCTATCACTTTCTCCATGTAAAAAACCTTTTACTTGTCGCTTGTATTCCGAGAAGACAGCCACCACACGTCGTCCATTACTAAAACTTTCATCAATATCTGCTGTATAGCCTGACTTTGCAAGGCGGCCCAATACTTTTTCAAAAATGCGTCTTAGCTCCTGTCTTTTTTTATGTAATTGAGCACGAATCTTCGCCAGATCCTCGGAGGCATTGTCTTTGACTAATCCTCTATCATCAATCACTTCGTCAATGGATTCAATGATTGTTTTTTCAAAATAACTTTCTGCAATGACTAAATACAAATGACTATATGCAGCTTGTCTTTCGGCATCAAACCATTTAAACAATTGACCCATATGGTCCACTAATTTGCGCAAGAGTAACCACTGCTCTCCGGTGAGTTGTGCCCCTGGTATGCCTAAAAGCTTCACATCCTTCCTAATATCTAAAATAAAATCGCTTGGAAAATACTGATTGGCTTGCTTAATGAATTGATATTCCTGCGTTTGCCTTAAAGTAATTTGAATAAAATTTAAATGCGTGTGGATCCGCATCGCTTCCACCTGCTCCTTTCCAATGGTGGATTGACAGTAATTGAGTAAGATGGCCTTGATCTTATCAAATTCTAATTGGGAAAGGGCGTTGTCAGGATATACTTTCATGGGTTCAATGGCTGCAAATTTAGTTAAATAAACATTAACAGCATTAGAACAAATTGGTCTATGATTTGTTGTAATTTCAACAATACTATTTATATGAAAACAATCAAATATATTACAGCCGCATTTTTAAGTATTATCTCGCTTTATGCCTGTGCTCAAACCCCAAAAAAACAAGCAAAAATTCAAAAAGTCAATATGGAAAATACACAAACAATCACATTAGGATCGGGCTGTTTTTGGTGCACCGAAGCCGTGTATCAGCGTTTAGAAGGCGTGGTTAAAGTGACTAGTGGTTATAGTGGTGGCCATGTTGAAAATCCTACTTATGAAGAAGTTTGTTTAAAAACAACGGGGCATGCAGAGGTTTGTCAGATTGTTTTTGACACGACTAAAATTAGTTTGGACGATATCCTTTCTGTTTTCTGGAAAACACATGACCCTACTACACCCAATCAACAAGGCAATGATGTAGGTCCTCAATATAGATCTGCTGTATTTTTCCACAATGAGCAACAAAAGGACATTGCACTTAAATACATCAAGGAATTAGATGCAAGTAAATCATGGGATAAGCCTATTATTACCGAGGTCACTGCGTTCAGTAAATTCTATTCTGCCGAATCTTACCACCAGAACTACTACAATAACAACACCAACCAAGGCTATTGCAGGTATGTGATTG
Source organism: Chitinophaga pinensis (assembly GCA_945865295.1). Taxonomy (GTDB): domain Bacteria; phylum Bacteroidota; class Bacteroidia; order Chitinophagales; family Chitinophagaceae; genus Sediminibacterium; species Sediminibacterium pinensis_A. Next base: position 4,530 of record CAMBDE010000058.1, read on the forward strand.
GGCCAAAATTGGAGAAATTTGAGAAAGTATTTAAGGATAAGATGAAAAAAGAGGAGGATTAATTCCCTTAGTTCATGTGAGCTGAATATTTTAACTTGAGGATTCAAAGCATTCCTTAAAATACAATCTCATTTTATGAAGTCGACACTATTATTACTAATTACGTCATTGTGTAGTGTATCCCTTTATGCCCAACCCATAGTAAATGAGGCAGATGTCTTAAGAGGTAGTTTGAATGAAAATAGAGATTGGTTTGATATCAAAAGATATATGATTGACGTTACGCCTAATTATGAAGCAAAATCAATTATTGGTGTTGTCAGCTGGAAAGCATTGGCAGTAAAGCCTTCAAAGCAAATTCAAATTGATTTACAAGCCCCTATGGTCATTGATAGTATTTTGTTATGGCCGAATGTCAATGAAAGCATGAATACTATTCGTTTAGAATTTACAAGATCCAATAATATTGCCCTTGCGCAAATTGAAAAACAAATTCCAAAAGGAAAACAATTTGGTCTTACTATATTTTACCATGGGGTGCCTAAGGAAGCCATTCGACCACCTTGGGATGGTGGATGGATTTGGAAAAAAGATAGTAATGGGCAACCATGGATGTCTGTGGCTTGTCAAGGATTAGGTGCTTCGGTTTGGTATCCTTGTAAAGACCATCAATCCGATGAACCTGAAGAAGGTGCTCAACTAACCATTCAAGTACCTAAGGATAAAAACTTAATTGCAATAGGTAATGGCAGAAAAGTTACAGAGTCAAATCTAATCAACCTAAGTAATAACAATCGATTCAGTTGGCAGGTAACCAATCCTATCAACAATTACAATATCATCCCTTATATTGGAGATTATGTAGGATGGAAAGAAAACTATAAAGGATTAAAAGGCAATTTAGATGTAAGTTATTGGGTGCTCAGGTCTGATTCTGCAAAAGCAGTTGAACAGTTTAAGCAAGTCCCTAAAATGTTGGAAGCATTTGAATATTGGTTTGGCCCTTATCCTTTTTATGAGGATGGATTTCAGATGGTGCAAAGCCCCCATTTAGGTATGGAACATCAGTCCGCAATTGCCTATGGCAATAAATATATGAATGGCTATTTGGGTCGTGATTTATCCGGATCGGGCTGGGGATTGAAATGGGATTTTATTATTGTACATGAAAGTGGACACGAGTGGTTTGCTAATAATATTACAACCAAAGATATTGCAGATATGTGGGTGCACGAAGGCTTTACCAATTATTCTGAAACTTTATTCACGGAATATTTTTATGGCAAGCAAGCTGGAAATGAATACAATTATGGCATCCGTAGAAATATCAAAAACGATATTCCAATCATTGGTGCATATGGAGTCAACCAAGAAGGCAGTGGAGATATGTATTCTAAGGGCGCTAATTTAATACACACCATTCGTCACGCTATTAACAATGATAGTTTATTTAGAAGTATTTTAATTGAATTGAATACACAGTTCTATCATCAAACTGTGACCACTGAACAAGTTGAAAATTATATTTCTTTGCGCGCAGGTTTTGGTTTTCAAAAAGTATTTGACCAATATTTAAGAACGACTCAAATACCTGTATTCAGTTATAGTTATAACGAAAAAGAAAAAGAAAAAATATTGACCTACCAATATAAGAACTGTGTTACTGGATTTAATTTACCTCTACACTTTAATTATTTGGATAAAAAATATAGTTTCATGCCAATGGACTATCAGTCTCAACAACGCTTAATTCAGGATGCGAATTTTAACCTACAAGATTTTGTAAAAACAATCGAAAGTCAATACTACATTCGATTAGAGGAGGTAAAATAATGGAAATAAATTAGTAGAGTTAAACTAGTTCTTTAACACTCTACCTAAACTGTACAACCTTTTTTGCCAATAAGGTTCTGATAAATCACTAATGGTTACGCCTTGACTGGTAGATGCATGTGCAAATTTATTATTGGTCATGTAAATACCTACATGCGAAATAGAACGACTGCCATCTGTTTTAAAGAAAACCAAATCTCCTTCTTTTAAATCTGACCAATCAATTTTTTCACTTTGTGTATATTGTTCTGCAGCTGTTCTTTTTAAATTAGTATTGTACATGGCGTTCATCACATCCAATGTAAAATAAGAACAGTCCACGCCTCTTTTACTAGAACCGCCTAAAACATAAGGTGTGCCCCACCACTCGTCTATTTTTTGAAGTAATGGAATATTGTTGATATCTTCTACAGCAATATCCATTTGGATAGAATACTTTAATTGCAACCAATTGGATTTTTCTACATCAGTTAAATTATCCGGCATTCTATTTGCACGTTCTGTTTTTGCTAAAACAGGTTCTGCTTCCAAGGCATCGGATGCTTTTTTTAAATAAACCCTACCTGGCTTTACCGATATATTATCTAAAAATACAATGGTCTCATTAGCGTTATTGTTGGTTTCAGGGACAGCAACAACAGCGGGTAAATTTCTTTTGGGCTTTGAGACTAGCCTAGTTGTTTTTGCTTTGATTTGAACTGTTTTTGCTTTCACAGACTGTGTGAACTTAGACATAGTGGTACAACTTGTCAAAGTCGTCATCAAAAGTATCAACCCTAATATCGTAATCTTGTCTTTTTGCATCAGCGGCAAGTTAAGTCAAGAACCTTAAAATTGCCTCAATCATGCTGATTTTAACCCTTTATTGTGGAAAATTAAGCCCCTTCAAGCCCCCCTTTTTTACGATATTTGTGCCTTATCCCGATATCCCAAATGCCCAAATTTTCACATTTACACGTTCATACCCAATATTCATTACTAGATGGTGCTGCATCCATTGATGGTTTGTATAAAAAAGCCATCAAGGACGAAATGCCTGCACTCGCCATTACCGATCATGGTAATATGTTTGGTGCATTTAATTTTGTAAGTCAGGCATGGAAAAATACCAAAGTCATTGGCAAAGATGACAATGGAAAAGACATTTTAGCACCCACTGTAAAACCAATTGTTGGTTGTGAATTTTATGTGGTGAAAGACAGGCATATTAAACAATTTACAAAGGAACATAAGGACGATCGTTTTCATCAAGTCTTATTAGCAAAGAATGCGGTGGGGTATCAAAACTTAATCAAACTTACTTCTTTAGGGTATATCGAAGGGATGTATAGTAAGTATCCAAGAATCGATAAAGAACTGATTGAAAAATACCATGAAGGTATCATTGCCACCACCTGTTGTATTGGTGCGCATGTGCCTCAAGCCATATTAAGAGATGGTGAGGCAGCAGCAGAAAAAGAATTTAAATGGTGGTTGGATTTATTTGGTGAAGATTATTATATCGAAATTCAAAGACATCAAATACCAGAACAAGAAATCATCAACAATACCTTACTTAAGTTTTCAAAAAAACATAAAGTAAGTGTGATTGCGACCAACGATAGTCATTATGTCAACGAAGACGACGCGAATGCGCATGATATTTTATTGTGTATCAATACAGGCGAAAAACAATCTACTCCAGGCTTCGATGATTTTGTGAATGATGAACTTCAAGTAAAAAATAGAAGATTCAAATTCCCGAACAATGAATTTTATTTTAAGACCCAATCCCAAATGATTGAGTTGTTCAGTGATATCCCTGAATCTATTGACAATACCAATGCGATTGTAGATAAAGTGGAAGTCCTGAATTTAAAGAAAGACATCCTCCTACCCGCTTTTCCTATTCCAAAAAGTTTTCAGATTCACAAGGAAGCCAACATGAATCAGTGGGAGTTCTTAAAACATATTACATGGGAAGGTGCGCATAAAAGATATGATGCTATCACTGCAGAAATTCAGGAAAGAATTGATTTTGAATTGTTCACCATTCAAACAATGGGCTTTGCGGGTTACTTTTTAATTGTAAGTGATTTTATTAGAGCTGGCAGAGAGATGGATGTGTTTGTGGGCCCTGGTCGTGGATCTGCTGCTGGTTCTGTGGTGGCCTATTGTATTGGCATCACCAATATTGATCCAATAAAATACCAATTACTATTTGAGCGTTTCTTAAATCCAGATCGTAAGAGCATGCCCGATATTGATACGGACTTTGATGATGAAGGCCGTCAAAAAGTAATTGATTATGTAGTAGAAAAATATGGTAAGGAACAAGTCGCACAAATTATTACCTATGGTACGATGGCGGCCAAAAGTAGTATCAAGGATGTGGCGCGTGTGATGGATCTTCCTTTATCAGAATCCAACTTATTAGCGAAATTGGTTCCAGATAAACCAGGCACCGAACTCAACCGTTGTTTGCATGCACCGATCACGGTAAAAGAAGGCGAAAAATCTTTAGCCGAAAAAGAAGGCTATCAGTCGGACGATATTGACAATATTAAAAAGCTAAGAGAAATTTATGCAGGCAATGATTTAAGAGCGGCTGTATTGCATGAAGCAGAGCGTTTAGAAGGATCTATTCGCAATACAGGTATACACGCTGCAGGTATTATCATTGCACCAAGTGATTTAACCGAGATCATGCCGGTTGCAACTGCAAAAGATTCTACTTTATGGGTGACACAAATCGAAGGATCTGTGATTGAAGAAGCTGGTGTCATTAAAATGGACTTCTTGGGTTTAAAGACCCTTTCTATTTTGAAAACAGCTTTGCAATTAATCAAACAAAACCATGGCGTCACCATCGACTTGGATAAAATTCCATTAGATGATGAAACCACTTTTCATTTATACCAAAGAGGAGAAACCAATGCCACATTCCAATTTGAGAGTGTGGGCATGCAAAAATATTTGCGTGAATTGAAGCCAGATAAATTTGCCGATCTAATTGCGATGAATGCTTTGTACCGACCAGGCCCCATGGCGTATATCCCAAATTTCGTTGAACGTAAACATGGTCGTGAGGCCATTCAATATGACTTACCTATCATGGAAGAAATATTGGCAGACACTTATGGGATTACGGTGTACCAAGAGCAGGTAATGTTACTCAGTCAAAAGATTGCTGGATTTACCAAAGGCGACGCGGATGTACTTCGTAAAGCCATGGGTAAAAAACAAAAATCTGTTTTGGATAAAATGAAAGCGCAGTTTGTAGAAGGCGCTATGAAGAATGGACACGCAGAAAAAGCATTGAATAAAATTTGGACCGACTGGGAGGCATTTGCACAATACGCCTTTAATAAATCGCACTCTACATGTTATGCTTATGTGGCGTATCAAACAACTTATCTAAAAGCACACTATCCTGGAGAATATATGTCTGCTGTATTAAACCATGCAGGTAGTATCGATAAAATCACCTTCTTTATGGAAGAGTGTAAACGCATGGGCATAAAAGTATTGGGTCCAGATATCAATGAATCCTTACAAGGTTTCTCTGTCAATAAAAAAGGTGAAATTCGTTTTGGATTAGGCGGATTAAAAGGCGTTGGCGAAGCTGCAATAGAAGCCATTATTATTGAGCGAGATAAAGGTGGTCATTTTGAAACCATGATTGATTTTATCAAAAGAGTGTTATCAAAAGCAGTGAATAAAAAATCATTAGAAAGTTTGGCCTACTCGGGTACTTTTGATTGTTTCCCTGAATACCACCGTGCACAATATTTTAATACGGGAGATGGGGATCGCACCAATGGCATGGAGAAATTAATTGCCTATGCACAAGCTATTCAATCTATGACCACTGGTAGCAACAATACCCTATTTGGTGATTTACCTTCGGCCATGCAAGTGCCTATTCCTAAATTAGCACTCTGTGAAGAATGGACATTGACCGAGAAACTAGACCACGAAAAAGATATTACGGGTATGTTTATGAGTGGTCATCCTTTGGATCATTTTAATTTTGAATTGAAGCATTACGCCTTCACCCCTATCAATGAATACAACGAGGTTAAAGACAACTTAATTAGTTTCCCCAATAATCTAGGTAAAAACTTTAAGCTCGCAGGTTTAGTGACAGAAGTACAACACCGAATCACCAAAACTGGTAAGAACTTTGGTTCATTTGCGATTGAGGATTTTACAGGCAAGACGGACTTTATATTATGGAGCGAGGATTATGTCAAATTCCAAAATTATTTAGAAGTGGGTCAAAAAATCTGTATCAACGGAGCCTTTAGAAACAGATTCAATCAACCTAATAATTTTGAATTTAAGGTTCAGACAATGTCACTTTTAGAAACTGTGAAGCAACTACAAACCAGAACTGTGGAATTGAGTTTACACCCAGCGAACCTAAGAGCCGATATGATTGAATTTTTTGAGAAGAACATCAAAGCAAACCCAGGAAGGACTTCCCTTAAAATTACATTTGTAGAACCAAGGGAGCAACTAGCGGCAAGCTTATTAACGATAGAGAAAGGCTTTTTGATCAATGATGAATTTGTACAATTCTTAGACCTGAACCCAGAATTAAACGTTCAAGTGAAACTAGCCAACTAATTGTCCCCAATAAGGGATTTTTAAGTGGAAAAGTCAAGATGGCAGATATTAAAGTTTGGAGCTAATTTTGTAGTATAAGAATTAAGAACAAGAAAATATAAAAATACAATTATGGCATTAGAATTTACAGACGCGAACTTTCAACAAACAGTGATTGAGAGTGATAAATTAAGTGTAATCGATTTTTGGGCAGAATGGTGTGGTCCATGTCGTGCTATTGGACCAGTTATCGAAGAATTAGCTGTTCAATACGAAGGCAAAGTGAATATTGGTAAGGTGAATGTGGATGTGAATCCTACTTTAAGCATGAATTTTGGTATCACTTCTATTCCAGCTATCCTTTTTGTGAAAGGTGGTCAAGTGGTAGACAAGCAAATTGGCGCAGTTCCAAAGGCTGTTTTAGACAAGAAGATCCAATCTCACTTGTAATTGAAATAACAGATTATAAGAAATCCTGCTCCTTCAACCGAGTGGGATTTTTTATGTACGCTAATCAAAAAAATAACAATAATTTAATTACCTTCCTTTCCTAAATTAACCCCATGGATAGATTCCAAGGCCTGATTGGCATTGTATTGATTTTAATGATTGCTTTTTTGTTTTCTAACAATAAAAAAAACATCAACTATCGCTTAGTATTGAGCGGCTTAGCCCTTCAGTTAACCATTGGTATTTTGATCTTAAAAATACCTGCCATTACAAGATTCTTTCAAATTTTAGGAAAAGGCATGGGCAAGATCGAAGAATTTGCGCGTCAAGGTGCGGCATTTGTATACGGAGGTGTTGCAGCAATGGGTCCTGCCGGCGCAACTGATTTTACCAACGGCGGTTTTGTCTTT
>CAMBDE010000059.1 GCA_945865295.1 Chitinophaga pinensis
CCACGTGCTTCTTCACTATCATAAGCGATACCACTTACCATCAACATAGAACCTAAATTAGCAAAACCTAAACCTGTTGTTCTGTAGTCATAAGATAATTGCGCTACTTCTTTAGAAGGGAACTGCGCCATTAAAATAGATACTTCTAATACAGTCTGCCATAATCTTGTCGTATATTCAAAACCTTCTACGTCAAATGAATTATCTGATTCGTTGAAGAATTTTCTTAAGTTAATAGAAGCTAAGTTACATGCAGTGTTGTCTAAGAACATGTATTCAGAACATGGGTTAGATGCATTGATACGGCCACCTTTTGGACAAGTATGCCATTCGTTGATAGTCGTATCATATTGTGTACCTGGATCCGCACAACGCCATGCAGCGTTTGCAATTTGATCCCATACTTCTCTTGCTGGAATAGATTTCATTACACGACCATCGGTACGTGCTTTTAATTCCCAATTGCCATCTTCTGACAATGCTTTAAAAAAGCTATTTGGAATACGTACAGAGTTGTTTGAGTTTTGACCTGAAACAGTTGCATATGCTTCTCCTTCATATCCATTGTCATAACCTGCAGCAATTAAGGCAGCAACTTTATCTTCCTCTTGAACTTTCCAGTTGATGAATTCTAATATTTCTGGGTGATCTAAATCTAAACAAACCATTTTAGCAGCACGACGTGTTGTACCACCAGATTTGATTGCACCAGCAGCGCGGTCTCCAATTTTCAAGAAGCTCATTAAGCCGCTTGAAGAACCACCACCAGATAATTTTTCGTTAGCTCCTCTAATATGAGAGAAGTTTGTTCCAACACCAGAACCATATTTAAAGATTCTTGCTTCTCTTGTCCATAAGTCCATAATACCCCCCTCGTTCACTAAATCATCACTCACACTCAAGATAAAACATGCGTGCGGTTGAGGACGCTCATACGCACTTGTTGAACGCTTTAGTTGTTTGTCGGTTGGGTCTACATAATAGTGCCCTTGTGCGCCACCAGTGATACCATAACTTTCGTGTAAACCCGTATTAAACCATTGTGGCGAATTTGGCACACATGCTTGGTTTAAAATACTATATACTAATTCTTCGTAAAATACTTGTGCATCATTTGATGTTGTGAAATAACCATAACGCTCTCCCCATACTCTCCAACAATTAGCCATACGATGCGCTACCTGTTTGACAGTAGTTTCTCTACCCAAAGAACCATCGGCTTGAGGTACACCCGCTTTTCTGAAATATTTTTGTGCAAGGATATCCGTTGCAATTTGGCTCCATTGTTTTGGCACTTCCACATTCGTCATTTCAAATACTTTCTCTCCGTTCGGATTTTTGATTACACTATCTCTGTAATCATACTCGAATTGATCGAATGGACTCACGCCTTCGATGGTGAATTTGCGCTTAAACTCTAAGCCTTTTTTTGTTTTTGTGTTAGCCATGATCTTGGTCAATTTTTATATAGTAATTACTGGGTTTCCGCGGCGCTTTTGAAAAAGCAATACGGGTAGACGAAAATATAGTGCTCTGTTGAGACTTTCGCAACTGAAATATCAACAGGTGTGGAAAATTGATGTGAACAATTATAAACCCATTACCCCTATTGAATTTGATGATTTATCCCCACTAAATGTTAGTTTCTTAAGAAAAAAAAGCTTGATTTATCATTTTTTTTTGTAATAGATAAGTAAGTGGTGGATTTATAGTTAAAATAGATAATTTTGTGCCAGATGAGCAACAAAGTATACCAAAATATCCTAGATAAAAAAACGAAACAGCAAAAGGCATTTGCAGTCTTAATTGACCCAGATAAGCTCGGTGGTGTTGATTTACAGAAGACGATTGAACTTGCTGTTCAATTCAAAGTAGACTTTATTTTTGTTGGAGGGAGTTTAGTGGTGACGGATACTTTAGACCAAGTAGTTGCTCAGATTAAACAAGCTTGTACCATTCCTGTGCTTCTTTTTCCAGGATCCCCAGACCAGATCACCCCAAAAGCGGACGCTTTATTGTACCTATCTTTAATTTCTGGACGTAATCCTGAATTATTGATTGGTCAACATGTTATTAGTGCTCCATTTGTAAGACAAAGCGGATTAGAGATCATCCCTGTCGGTTATATGTTGATAGATGGGGGTATGCCAACCACCGTCTCTTATATATCAAATACCAACCCTATTCCTGCGAATAAAAATGATATTGCAGCCTGTACCGCCATGGCTGGTGAAATGTTAGGCTTGAAGCTAATTTATATGGATGCGGGCAGTGGTGCAAAAAACGCCATTCCATCAAGCATGATCCAACAGGTTGCCAAGCATATACAAACACCTATCATCGTTGGAGGTGGTATCACGACTCCTGAAAAAGCCATTGAAAACTGTAAAGCTGGTGCAGATATTATTGTAATAGGGAATGCCATTGAAAAAGACCCTGCCTTAATTCAAAAGATCGCTGAGGCCATTCATGGTTTGAATTAATCCAATTTAGAAGCTCATCATTTCTTTGAATTTCACCGTTTGACGTCGGCTAATCTCGATTTTTTCTCCTCCTTTTAATTCTACCAATAAGCCACCATTAAAGTAGGGCTCTATTTTTTCGATCCAATGTAAATTGATAATGTGTTTTCGGTTGGCTCTAAAAAATACATGGTCATCCAGTCTTTCTTCTAATGCATTCAATGATTTTAAAATGAGTGGCTTGTTCGTGGAGAAATATACTTTTGCATAATTACCGACACTTTCAAACAATCTAATCTCAGCTAATTTCACAAACCAGCAACGCTCACCATCTTTTACAAAAACCTGATCTACTTCGGTCAATGGACCTCTACTCACACCCAATAAACTTGATTGTTCTAGCGCAATTTCAGTTTGTAATTTTTGAATGGCGTCTGTTAATCTTTTAGGATCAATTGGTTTTAATAAATAGTCCAAAGCGTTCACTTCAAAGGCTTTCAAAGCAAACTCATCATACGCTGTAGTGAAAATAACACGTGGTGATTTTTCAATTTCAGCCAATAAATCAAACCCAGTTTTGCCTGGCATTTGTATGTCTAAAAAAATGAGGTCTGGTCTTGATAAATCAATTTTTTCGATCGCTTCATCTACATTGCTTGCTTCATCAATGATATTGATGTCTGGATGTTGCTCCAATAATTTTTTCAACTCATTACGTGCTAGTCTTTCGTCATCAATGATAATTGCTTTAATGGGCATGGGGTAGATTTAAACTATGAGGCAATTGGAATGATTAATTTGGCCGTTACCAGGGTAGGTTCGCATTGATAGATTTCAAACAAAGCGTTTCCATGATATAAAATATTCAATCTATTTTTTGTGCTCTGTAAACCAAATCCATCACGACCCGTTTCCTGATCTAATACGCCTGTATTTTGAACCATCAGTATATGTTTGTTATCCTGGTAAGTAGAAATAATTTTGATCAAACAATTACCAGGCTGCTTACTTAAGCCATGCTTAATTGCATTTTCAACTAAAGTTTGCAACATCATGGGTGGCATTTGATTGGACAAAGTCTCAGGGTCTATGGCATACTCCACAACCAATCGATCTGCAAATCTGATATATTCCAGTGCAAGGTAATCCTTCACAATATTTAATTCTTTTTCTAAACTTGTTACTTCACTCTGGTCTGCTTGTATGCTGCTTCTTAAAATATTACTCAACTCTGTAATAGCTTGTCTTGCGCGTTGTGGATCCTCATCTACCAATGCTCTAATACTATTAAGGGCATTGAAAATAAAATGCGGATTCATTTGAGATTTAATGGTCTTGAGTTGCAATTCCTTAATTAAACTTTCCAGCTTCACTTTTTGAATTGCTTCTGAATTGGTGAACTCAATATAATGCCATAAAATATAAATGGATACCCAGACAAAAATGATGGGTGTATCAATGACCAGACTAATTAAAAAACGTCTTTCTAAACTCACTTTTCTGGTAGCGTCGTATAATTTTAAAATTTCGACTGCGTAACTGGTCAAAAAACTATAGGCACTTGCAAAAGTCAATAAAAAAATTAAAAGCTGTCCCCATTTAAATGTGGGCATAGGAGGATGCAATGAAAATGCAAGCAATGCTTTTCTAAACAAATGCGTCACAATGATGCCTAAAAAAATATTGGCCAATAAACGTGGGTAAAAAACAGAGCTTAGCTGTTTCTCCAGCATGTAAGAGAAAAAGATGATGGTAAGTCCATAAGTCATCCAACCTCCTATCTGACAGATCCAATAAATTGATTGATGTTTTTTCACCTTTCAAATTTAAACCCTATCATACGATATTGGGTTATTTTATTGGATTAAAGGTCAAATCTTCGTTTCATCGGCAATCTCAAATAAGATGCAACTTTTGGCTTAAATTTATGTTATTAACTTACTTTTACAAGACTTAAAACTGAGCATTTTGATTGAGGCAGGACCATTATTAAAGAATATTGATACCCCAGACGACCTAAAAAAGGTTTCTAGAGAAAAATTACACCAGGTATGCGATGAATTACGTCAGTACATCATCGATATCGTGAGTGTGCATGGAGGTCATTTTGCTGCCAGCCTTGGCGTGGTTGAATTGAGCGTGGCATTGCATTATGTGTACAATACACCCTATGATCAATTGGTTTGGGACGTGGGCCATCAGGCTTATGGACATAAAATTTTGACTGGTCGTAGAGATGCTTTTGTTACCAACAGAAAATACAATGGCTTAAGTGGCTTTCCTAAGCGTAGTGAAAGCCTATACGATACATTTGGTGTTGGTCACTCTTCTACTTCTATCTCGGCGGCATTGGGTATGTCTATGGCTGCTAAATACAAGGGCGAGAACAGGAAATCAGTTGCCATTATTGGGGATGGCTCTATGACTGCTGGAATGGCTTTTGAGGCCATGAACCATGCTGGTGTAGCAGATAGTGATGTGTTGATTATTTTGAATGATAACTGTATGAGCATCGACCCAAATGTGGGCGCGCTTAAAGAATACTTAACCGATATCAGTACCTCTCCAACCTATAATAAGTTTAGAGACGAGTTGTGGGAGTTGATGGGGAAATTACCAATTGGTAAAACCTTTACAAGAGACATGGCATCTAAGGTAGAAGCTGGATTAAAAGGGATGGTCTCAAAAAGTAGTAATTTATTTGAAGCATTGCAATTGAGATATTTTGGACCAATTGATGGACATAATATTTCTAACCTCGTAGATACATTAAAAGATTTAAAAGAAATCCCAGGACCTAAAATATTGCATATCCTAACTGTCAAAGGCAAAGGATATGAACTCGCAGAAAAAGACCAAACCAAATGGCATGCGCCAGGCTTATTTGATAAATTGACTGGCGAGATTATTAAGAAAAAAATTGAGACGCCTCAACCTCCAAAATACCAGGACGTATTTGGATTAACCCTTGTTGAATTAGCAGAAATGAATCCTATGATCATGGGCGTAACGCCTGCGATGCCAAGTGGATCCTCTATGAAATTCATGATGGAAGCCATGCCAGATCGTGCATTCGACGTTGGGATTTGTGAACAACATGCAGTGACTTTGAGTGCTGGTCTTGCTACACAAGGTGTAAAAGTTTTTTGTAATATTTATTCCACTTTCATGCAACGCGCCTATGACCAAGTGATTCATGATGTGGCATTGCAAAAATTACCTGTTATATTTTGTTTAGACCGTGCAGGATTGGTTGGTGAAGATGGGCCAACACACCATGGTTGTTATGATATTGCGTTCTTTAGATGTATTCCTAATTTAATCATTGCTGCACCTATGAATGAGCAAGAATTAAGGAACATGATGTATACTGCTCAATTACCTGCAAACGATTTGCCTTTTGTAATTCGTTATCCAAGAGGCGAAGGGGTGATGGTGGATTGGAAGAAGCCTTTTGAACAAATGGCTATTGGGCAAGGACGCAGATTAAAAGAAGGTAAAGAGGTGGCTATTCTTACTTTTGGACACCCCGGAAATAATGCACAAACCGCTATTCGCAATTTAAGACTAGATGGGATTGATCCTGCACATTATGATATGCGTTTTGTAAAACCTATCGACGAAGCATTACTCCATGAAGTATTCCAAAACTATGCACTTGTTGTCACAGTAGAAGATGCAACAGTAATAGGTGGATTTGGTTCTGCTGTATTGGAATTCATGAATGCACACAATTACCATAGCCAAGTGCGTATTTTAGGTATCCCAGATGTGGTTGTTGAACATGGTACATTAAAAGAATTACAACAAGAATGTCATTACGACGCTATGGCGATTGCCAATGCTGTAAAAAATCTTTTAGGAAAATCGGTGTTGGTAGAAGGATAATTAATTCAAGCTAGGATCAAAATCACCTTCATCTTCTGGTTTGTCAGCAAAAGTACTTTGATCAAATTTTGTTTCGTATGAATCAGTTTGTTCAATGTATCCAGGTTCTAAATCATCTTCCCTATTTTCATTCCACTCTAAGATAAAATTATTGCGTCCTTCTCCTACCAATAATTTCATGTATTTCTGTTGTGCCAATTCTAAAATAGATAAGAATAAGAATAAAGCGTGTACACGGTCTTCGCAGATGTCAAATACTTTTTCGAAAGCAACTGTCTGTCCTTCTTTTACCATTGTAAGCAAATAAGTACGACTGCCTTCCATGGTATAATTGTATCGAACAACCGTATGAACAGGTTTATTTTGACGATCATGAACACGTAGCATCACTTTCTCAAAAGCCTTCATTAATTTAAATAAAGTGACTGTCTGTAACTCTGTTCCTTCAGCAGCTTCTTCTCCAACCAGTGACATCTCTTTTTGGATATTGCCACGCTTGAGCATCAGCATTCTCAATGCTTCTAAATCTGCCATTTGAACAGCAGCTTCTTTATACTTTTTGTACTCTAAAATTTTGTCAATTAATTCTTGTCTTGGATCAATCTCATTTCCAGATGCATCAATCTCTTTTCTTGGCAATAACATTTTTGCCTTGATGCGCATGAGTGTAGAAACGAATAAAATAAATTCACTACTCAATTCAATGTTTAGCTTGTCTTGTCCATGGATAAAGTCTAAGAAATCCTGAATGATTTTAGTGATTTGGATATTGTAAATATCCATCTCGTCACGCTCAATAAAGAACAATAAAAGGTCAAAAGGGCCTTCAAATTGATCTACTTTAATCGAATAATTAGTATGCTGGTTCATCCTTGCAAAGAAAGTGATATTTATTCATTTTTTAGCCAAAATGAGGCATCTTTGTTCAAAACCAATAAGGATGTATCAGAAGTGGACCAACTGGCTTGTATTTGCTTTATTATCAATCGTATGGGGCAGTTCTTTCATCTTAATGAAAGAAGGTTTGAAGGCATTTACGCCTTACCAGGTGGCTTCTCTAAGAATGCTTTTTGCAGGGCTGGTTTTATTGCCATTTGCAATAAATGCATTCCGAAAAATACCGAAAGACAAAATGGGCATTGTGATTGTTTCTGGATTGGTGGGTAATTTCATCCCAGCGTATCTTTTTTGTATTGCAGAAACTAGGATAGATAGTGCTTTAGCAGGTATTTTAAACTCACTGACCCCTTTATTTACCATCCTGGTTGGTATTGTATTTTATAAAACACAAACCACCACTATCAAATTTTTAGGCATCTTAATTGGATTTGTGGGATTGACTTTTTTACTCTTAACTGGAAAGGAAATGCGCTTTGAAAATCTTTCATATGCAAGCCTTGTGCTCATTGCTACGCTCATGTATGGCGTCAATGTGCATACTGTGGGCAGGAATTTAAAAGCCATTGGCTCCATTCAAATTGCTTCAGTCGCTTTTTCATTCTTAATTCTACCAAGCGCGGCCATACTATTTTTCACAGGTTTTTTTAAGTATAATTTTAAGGATCCTCTTGTGATCCATAGCATTCTATCGAGTGCCGTTTTAGGGATGGTAGGAACTTCTATGGCCTCCATCTTGTTTTATTATTTAGTGAAACAAGCAGGTATTTTATTTGGCTCAATGGTGACCTATGGTATTCCAATAGTCGCTGTGGTATGGGGTTTGATCTATGGAGAATCTTTGGCGCCATTACAAGTGGTTTGTCTTGGTGTAATTTTATTGGGCGTATATATTGTAAATAGAGGGAACTTAAATTTCATTCCCTTCCTAAAACAAAAAAGCCCCCAATCTTAAATTGGAGGCTATATTTTTCAAAAAAATTAGACAATTAAACAGTCATCACTTCTTTTTCTTTTGCTTCTAACTGTTTTTCAACTAAAGCAATATGCTTGTCTGTTAAAGATTGAATCTCATCTTCTGCACCTTTGCAGATATCTTCACTCATACCGTCTTTTTGTAATTTCTTAACTTGCTCGATATGGTCTCTTCTGATATTGCGAATCGCTATTTTGCTTTGCTCTCCTTCTCCACCCGCCTTTTTTACCATTTCCTTTCTACGTTCCTCTGTCAATGGTGGCGTGAACAATCGAATATTGACGCCATCATTTTGTGGGGTGATCCCAATATTAGCGCCCATAATAGCTCTTTCAATTAAGGGCAACATATTTTTCTCCCAAGGCTGAATGCTAATGGTTCTTGCATCCAGTACTTGTACGTTTGCAATCTGACTAATTGGTGTAGGGGTACCATAATAATCCACGTTGACCCCTTCTAAAATAGAAGGCGAAGCTTTACCAGCACGAATTTTGGACAATTCTATCTCTAAGTGGTTGATGGCTTTTTTCATACCATTTTCTGCTTCTGTACTTATTTTCTTTAATTCGTCTGACATAATTCAATGTTTTCGAAGACAAAGCTAATAAATCCTTGGTATTCTTCGCTTACCTTTTTTTATGGCACTAATTTTTCTATCTTTGTGGTAACGTTAAACTAAGATTATGTCAACAGCGGAATTAAATAGAACAGCTTCACAAGTAAGAAGAGATATCGTTAGAATGGTGCATGCACAACAAAGTGGTCACCCCGGTGGATCTCTAGGTTGTACTGATTTTTTAACGGCATTGTATTTTAAGGTACTAAAACATGATCCTGCTTTTAATATGGACGGAAAAGGAGAAGATCTTTTCTTCTTATCCAATGGACATATCTCTCCGGTATTCTATTCTGTTTTAGCTAGATCAGGCTATTTTGATATTAAAGAATTAGCCACTTTTAGAATGATCAATTCTCGTTTACAAGGTCATCCTACAACGCACGAACATTTACCCGGCATTCGTATTGCAAGTGGTTCTCTTGGACAAGGTATGAGTGTGGCGATTGGTGCTGCTTTATCCAAAAAATACAATAATGATGACCGTATCGTGTATTCTTTACATGGTGATGGTGAATTACAAGAAGGACAAAACTGGGAGGCTATTATGTTTGCTGCGCACAATAAAGTAGACAATTACATTGCTACCATTGATGTGAACGGACAACAAATTGACGGCCCATTGAGCAAAGTCTTGAATTTGGATAATTTAGAAGATAAATTCAAAGCATTCAATTGGACTGTATTGCATATGGATGGCCACAATATGGATGAGATAGTAGCCACTTTAGAGCACGCTAAAACACTGACTGGACAGGGCAAGCCAATTGTGATATTGATGAAAACAATTATGGGCAAGGGGGTTGACTTTATGGAAACAGGCCACGAATGGCATGGCATTGCACCCAACGATGCACAATTAGAAAATGCATTAGGACAATTGGAAATGACTTTAGGAGATTTTTAATTGATCTATAACTTATAAAAAAAGGGAAGCGTTGCTTCCCTTTTTTTGCTATATCCATATTAGCCGATTTTTTCAAATATGCGTCCGGCCGCTTTTTTTGCTGGTACCCAACCCGCAACAATGGCAATCAAAACTACTAAACTAATCACAGCTAGATAGTCTGTCCAAATTGCTTTGATTGGATAATAGTCAATGACAAAACTTACACCTTGCAATTGGATGAAATGAAATTGTGTTTGTAAAAAAATTAAACAAGAAGCGATCAATCCCCCTATCAAGGCCCCAGTCATAGCCATCACAATCGACAAGCTGAGAAATATTTTTTGAATCGTTCCTGCAGTGGCTCCCATCGCATGCAACACATGAATGTCTTTTTGTTTTTCCAACACCAACATGGTTAAAGCACCTACTAAATTAAAAGAAGCCACCACCATAATCAGCGCGAGGATCGCAAAAATAATCCATTTTTCTATTTGCATAATTTTATACAAATCTGCATTCTGTTGGTATTTATTCTGCACTAAAAAACTTGGCCCAAGTAAATCTTGTATGGCTGTGACAATATTTTTTTCTTTAATTAAATCAATGGATAATTCCACACCCGAATATTGATTGGAATCCAAATCAAATAAATATTGTGCAAATTGATTAGCAGTAAAAACATATTGTACGTCAAATTCTTGTTGTACCGAAAATGCGCCAGACTGCACTGCTACCAGGTGATTCAGCTGATCCATAGATTTTAGAGACTTGCCAGATCGGCCTACTGCAATCAATTCCAATGATTCTCCCAAGTCCGCATTAAATAATAATAAATTTTCTTCGACACCAATACCTAATACTAATTTAGGGCTATCCAAGGTACCCACAGAAAAGCTGCCTCGCTTTAAATGTTGATTGACTTTATTAATGTGTATATAATTAGAATCAACCCCTTTTACAAACACCACCGTTTGATTTTCGTTGCGAACAAGGATTGCTTTATTTTCAACAATACCAGTGGCATAATGTACCCCAGGAATTTGTCTAAGCGCATTTAATTGTTGTGGGGTTAACTGTGTAAATTTTGTGGCTTTAGGAACGACACGCAGGTCGGCATAGAAATCTGAATACAAGCCATTTACAATTTCAGAGAAGCCATTGGAAACACTTAAAATAGTGAGTAAGGCTGCAGTGCCAATGGCAATAGCAAAAACGCTGACCCATGCAATGAGTTGAATTGCCTGAAAGGAATATTTACCCCTAAAATAACGCAAAGCAAATAAAAAATGCAACTTATAGTGTTTTTAAAATCTCTTCCATTTTAAATACATAATCCAATGTGTCATCTAAATAAAAATGCAATACTGGAATACGTCTTAATTGATGTTTCATGGCCTCCTGAAGATGCTTTTTAATATCCCAGGCCTGGGCTTGTATCTTCTTAAAGCAGGCTTCCTGGTCGGCCACCTGATATAAACTTAAATAGATCCTAGCTTCTAATAAATCTGGGGTCACTTTTACAGTGGAGATAGATATCATCCCGCCTTGTAAATGGTTCAAGCCCAATTTTAAAAAAATATCGTTCATGGTGCTTTGAATGGCACCAGCCACTTGTTTCTGTCTTTTTCCCTCTTCCATAATCAAAGTCGTTGATTCGCTGTAAAATTAGTTACTTTGCTCATT